>JAKEHD010000546.1 GCA_022615215.1 Blastocatellia bacterium | reverse complement strand
GTCTTCCGCTCGTGCAATGCCTGGAGATACTCGGTCAGCAGCAGGACAACAAACAGTTTCAGAAGGTGATATTTCAGACCCGCGGAGATGTGGAAGCCGGTATGACTCTGGCCGACGCCATGGCCAAGCACCCGAGGGTGTTCGAGCCGCTCTACTCGAACATGGTGGCGGCGGGCGAAACCGGCGGTATCCTCGACATCATCCTTCAGCGACTGTCGACCTATCTTGAGAAGATGGTCAAACTCAAGAGCGACGTAAAGAGCGCGCTGATCTATCCCGTAGCCGTGGTCGTAATTTCCATACTGGTCATCTCTGTGATCATGATAGTGGTGATCCCGGCCTTTAAGAACATCTTCGAGGGATTGTTAGGGCCGGGTGAGGGGCTGCCCTGGCTCACCGAATGGGTCGTGACGCTATCTCAGTTCATGGCCAGTTACTGGTGGTTGATGGCTATCTTTGTAGCCATCATGGTCTTCGCCTTGAAGGCGTATTACAAGACCAATCATGGTCACCACCTTATCGATAAACTGATACTGACGGTGCCGATATTCGGGCCCATAATGAAGAAGATAGCCATAGCACGCTTCAGCCGGACCCTCGGCACCCTGCTCAGTTCAGGCGTGCCGATTCTGGAATCGCTCGACATAACGGCCCGAACCGCCGGCAATATCATAGTCGCCGAGGCAATAAACAAGGTGCGCGTAGGGGTCGAACAGGGACAGACCTTCGTCGAACCGTTAAAGGCATCTCAGATATTTCCGGTCATGGTCAGCCAGATGATAGGGGTCGGCGAGCAGACGGGCGCGCTCGATGCCATGCTCTCGAAGATAGCCGATTTTTACGAGCAGGAAGTCGATGCGGCGATTGCGAATTTGCTCGCCCTTATGGAACCGGCGATGATACTCTTCCTGGGCGTCACCATAGGAACGATAGTAATCGCCATGTATTTGCCGCTCTTTACGCTGATCGGCAAACTGGCGGGAGGCTAAGTCGGTGGTCAGCCATCAGCCGTCAGCCGTCAGTCTTCTAGCTGATAGCTGATAGCTGATAGCTGATAGCTGATTCAATCCAAATACCCTCTCGCCTTCATCAACTCGGCGTTCAATATCGCAGCGCCAGCCGCGCCGCGAATGGTGTTGTGCGAGAGCGCGACGAATCTTATATCGAAGACGGGGCACTCGCGTATGCGGCCTACTACGGCGCTCATCCCCGCTCCCGCGCCGCTATCGAACCGGGGCTGCGGACGGTCGCGTTCGTCCGTAACTATCACGGGACGAGCGGGCGCTGTTGGCAGACTGAGTTCCTGCGGGAGCGATCTGAAATCTGCAAGCGCACGCGCCACCTCTTCGGGCGAGGCTTTCTTTCTTAACTCTACCGAGACGCATTCCATGTGGCCGTCTTCGACGAAGACGCGATTCGTGTGCGCGCTAATCCTGAAATCGGCAAAGCGAATCCGGTCGCCTTCGAGCGCGCCCATTATTTTAAGCGGCTCGGTTTCGACCTTGCTCTCTTCGCCGCCTATAAAGGGTATGACGTTGCCGAGCATATCTATGGCCGCGTGTCCCGGATAGCCCGCGCCCGAAAGCGCCTGCAAGGTGGTCACTATGACGCGCGCGACGCCGAACTTGTAATGTATGGGAGCGAGCGCCATAACCAACCCTATGGTCGAGCAGTTGGGATTGGTCACGATAGCGCCCGACCATTTGCGATTTCGGCGTTGAGTCTCGATCAATCCGAGATGGTCGGGGTTGATCTCAGGCACTAGCAGAGGAACGTCCTCGTCCATGCGATGGTTCTTGGAATTGCTCAACACGAGATAGCCCGCGCGGGCGAACTCTTCTTCCACTTCGCCCGCGACCGATGAATCAAGCCCCGAAAAGACGAGCTTGCAATCGAGTGCGGGTTCGCAAGGTTTCACTTCAAGATTTTTTACAGGTTCGGGTATCGGCGTGTACTGCCGCCAGGGGGTCGCCTCTTCGTACCTCTTTCCGGCAGAGCGGTCAGAGGCGGCGACCTCTGTGAGATCGAACCAGGGATGATTCTCCAGGAGCTTTACGAATTTTTGCCCGACCGCGCCGGTCGCGCCGAGCACTCCTACGGGTATTTTGTTCGACATCAGCAAGTTCCTCTTCAACACATAATCAAGGTTCAAGATTTCAAAAGCCGTCCGGCAATCTCGACGTAAGACGCTACAGCGCGCTGAGCTTCTGCTTTAGCGATCTTCTCATGCGCTGTGTGAGCATCGAGTATCGAGCCTGGACCGAACAGCAGAGGCTTTCCCCAACCGGTCAGAAGCGGTATGTCGGTCGTGAAGGATACTACCGCAGTCTCGAACCCTTCGACGCTCTCCATAAACACAGGGTCGCAGGCGAATGTGTATTCCACACGAGCGCGTCCGTACACCGTCTCTTCTATGATTCGCATGAGCGAACCGGTGCCCGCCACGACGCGAAACATCAATTCGGCTTCCGCCTGGGCGGGTATAACATTGGCCGCGACTCCTCCTTTGATAGTGCCTATGTTCATGGTCGTAGCGCCGAGCACGGGGTCTTCGGGAAAGGGCGCGCGGCCGAGGTCCGCGAGGACTTCGAGGAGTTTATCGATGGCCGATTCGCCCATTTCGGGATAAGCCGAATGCGCGGCGCGGCCTTCGGCTTTTATATGACATCGGAGAGCGCCTTTCGAGCCGAGCGCGGTCTTGGACTCGGTAGGTTCGCCGTTTATCAGGTAGCGCGAGCGATTCCGAATGGTGTTGGCCGCGCGAGCGCCGGGGCTGCCGGCCTCTTCGCCTACCACGAAGAGCAATCCAATATCGGTCGCCCCCCGTTCGATCAATGCTTCGGCGGCTTTTATCATGGCGGCCATCGTGCCTTTGGCATCGCATGCGCCGCGTCCGTAAATGAATTCTTCGTCTTGGCTGAATTCGATATAAGGCGGCACCGTGTCTGTGTGCGTAGACATAACGACGAGGGGATCGCCCCGGCGCGCGTAAACATTGGGCCGACCGTCTTCGACCCATTGCAATTCCACATCGAAGCCCGCGCCTGCGAGATACTCTTCGAGGAACAGGGCGACCGTCTTTTCATCGCCGCTGATCGAGGGAATGGCTATCAATCGCCTGGTCAATTCGAATACGTTCATAATCGGTGGTCAGTGGTCAGTGATCAGTGATCGGTATTCCTTCGCCGCTTCCCCCGCTCTCCGCGTTATCGCGCCACCGCATCACCACGTCCCCGCGTCTCCGCGTCCCCGTGTCCCCGCGTCTCCTCTTCTGCTCCCTTGCTTTCTTCCGCAGCGGTTTCTACCATCTCGTCGACGCTTTCGGCAGAGGATGTGGCGCGGTAAGGCTCGTAGCACATGCGGCAGCGCGCTTCATAAGATACGTCGCCGATCTCGATTTGCGAATCGCCCCCCGCGACTCTCTGTGTATAGTGCGCAAGGCTGCCGCAACGGACGCAAACCGCATGCATCTTCGAGACGTATTCGGCGACGGCCAAAAGCTGAGGCATAGGCCCGAACGGGCGGCGCAGGTAGTCCTGGTCGAGTCCCGCCACTATGACGCGCATCCCTGCGTCGGCCATCTCCATGCAGACATCCACGATAGAGGAGTCGAAAAATTGCACCTCGTCGACTCCCACGACCTTCACGCCGAACGTGAGACTGGCGCGAAGCGCGGCCGAATCATTGACCGGGAGGGCGTCAATCCCCCGATTGTCGCGCGATATTATTCGTTGCGTATTGAAGCGGTTGTCTATTGCGGGCTTGAAAATCTGCGTGCGCTGGCGGGCTATCTCGGCCCGGCGAATCCGGCGTATCAACTCTTCGCTCTTGCCGCTGAACATCCCGCCGGTTATAACCTCTATCCATCCCCCTCTGGGATTCAGACCGTCCATTCGATCATCACTCCTTTTGTTCTCTGCATCAATTGAGCTTGCTCTGCAACACACGGAAGGCCCGGACGGCGATCGAGTAATCGGGGTTCAATTCGAAGGCCCTCTTGTATTCCCTCATCGCGTCATAGACTTTGCCCCTGGCCTCGTAAACGCGACCGAGGTTGAAGTGCGGATAAAAATATGCCTCGTACCGCGCGGCCGTCTTTGCGCGTTCGAGCCAGGCGATAGCCGAGTCGAGGTCTCCTTTTTCTATCAGGTAAGCGCCTATGTCGTTATAAGGATTGCCGAAGTCAGGGTCGACCTCTATCGCCCGGCGGCACTCTTCGATGGCCTCATCGACCAACCCCATGAAGGAATAGGTCCATCCGAGAAACGTATGGGCTTCGGCGGTCGGGTAAGCTGAGAGCGACCGCTTGTAGAGGTCGGCGGCTTCGTCGAGGTCGCCGCGCATCTGCGCCTCATACGCTTCGTTGAAATATCGAAGCGCCTCGCGTTTCGAGGCGGCCTGCTCTTCGGTCAAAAATTCATCGCGGCCGAAAGGCATATCGCCTGCACTTGCGCGGAGCGACACGAGGCTCGTCTCAATCTCGCTCTCTTGGGTCCGAACCTTTTCAGCCATAGCACATACTCCAGGGAGACAGCAGCGATGAGTTTAAGACGGGGGCCGCAGTTGCCCGCGATGGCAGGTGTAGCAGGTAACGCGGCCCCCTCCTGCGCCATCTTTGTTGATGGTGCGGGTTCTCTGAATCATCTTGCGCGCGATCTGTTTTGCCGCCTTGTCGTCCTTATCGAAATGGTCCTTGACGTGGCAATGCGTACACTCGACTCCGAGCGCGGCCTTGAACGAAAACATTATGCTCTCTATCCGGTCGGCGGGCAGCCCCTTGAGTATCTGAATGTTCTTGTACTTCTGCTCGGCGTGCTCGGCCTTCGTGCCCGCAGGGAGCGGTTCGAGCGAGGGCAGTTCCAGCGACCCGCCTGTGGGTGGGGTCGCAGCAGCAGGCGAACTCGAAGGCTCCGCCCCAGGAGGCAGCGGAGGCGCTTCTGTAGGAGTCGCGCCGTCTATGGGCGGATGGCCCGGCGGCAATTGATCGCCCTGACTGCTGCTGTTTACAGAAGCCGAAGTCGGAGCGCCGTCACCTGCCGCCGTCTGCTGGACCGCGCCCACGCCCGCTCCCGTCCAGTTAGCCACCAAAAATCCCAGCACCACGCCTGCCAGTATGCCGATTATGCTGTAACTTATATATTCCTTCTTCATGGTGTCTCCATCCAGGTTTATTAAGACTGAGCGAACGGCGCAAAAGCTCTTTGTTCGTGCCGGGCGACGTAATGAGACGCTCATACGATTTATCGCGCCGATTTTGACTGATGAAAAACCTGGCAATATAATAGTTGCCGTTCCAAGCAAGCGCCATTTTAGCACAGCGCAGAGATCATATAGAAGGAGAGCAAAGCCGATGATGCCGTCTGTAGGAGAGAAAGCGCCCGCGCTCGACTTGAAAGATGTCGAAGGCCGCACGGTGAAACTTGCGACCTTTCGAGGGAAGCGGGTCGTGCTCTATTTTTATCCGCGCGACCTTACGCCCGGGTGTACTAAAGAAGCCTGCGGATTTCAGAGCGACCTCGCGGAATTCGAGCGCAGGAACGCAGCCGTCCTGGGCGTTTCGACCGACGACGCAAGCTCACATAAAAGATTCAGCGAAAAATATGGTCTCGCATTCCCGCTGCTATCGGACGAGGGTCATAAGACGGCTGAAACTTACGGCGTGTGGCAGGAGAAGAATATGTACGGCCGCAAAATATGGGGCATAAAGCGCACGACCTTCATAATAGACGAGCGCGGAAGAATCGCCCGCGTATTCGCTCGCGTCAAACCCGACACTCACAGCCGCGAAGTGTTGGACGCGCTCGACCGTCTCGATTAGCCTGCTCTATATTCAGTCATATCTGTCAAGCGGTTCGCGTTGCTTCATATATGAATAAGACGTACTCGGTTTTAATCATAGACATGTCGCGCTATCAGGATACGGAAAGCGAGCGTATAGTCGAGGGTTTTCCGACCTTCGAGATTGCAAGAGAGTTTGCCAGACGGTGGGTCCGAGATTCATTGGAGGAATTGCGAACACCAGGGCAGACAAGGGAAGAATTACGCAGAGCCTGGTCTATTTTCGGAGAGGATGCTGTTGTTTTATGCGAAAACCGTTATGCCGGGTCTCACGAGCTGGATTTCTTCATTGATAACCCTGCTTCTGCCGAAGACCGTGATTGGAAGCTCATAAAAAAGGAAGCAGGGATTGAATAGCATATTCGCGCTTCTTAAGGAGCAGGGTCAGGCGATTTCGAATCACAATCACTCACTCCGCTCTTTCAACAACTGTCCCGCGATGGCGAGTTTCTATATCTCTAAATTCAACCCTCAATCTGATCCGGGCGGATGAATGCCGCTCGCCGCCCAAAAGCCCCGAGCGGTTTGAGCGATCTGATTGTTCAGGCGCAATGCAGCAACAGTGGCGCGTCCGCGCGAGGTCAGCCCGATGATTTTCGTGCCAT
The DNA here is from genome assembly GCA_022615215.1 of Blastocatellia bacterium. Taxonomy (GTDB): domain Bacteria; phylum Acidobacteriota; class Blastocatellia; order UBA7656; family UBA7656; genus JAKEHD01. The sequence goes on along the minus strand of JAKEHD010000546.1, from coordinate 10,170 downwards.
CCTGACTCCATTGAAAATGCTTGCGCCAGTGATCACGGCGCGGGTTGAAGAGCCGCACTTGCCGTCCGGTTTCAGGGTCACGCGCACGCCGCTTTTCGCCCTTGAACTCGTTGCAGAAGGGACAACTCAGGCAGAGATTCTCAAACTCAGTCGCGCCGCCCGCCGATTGCGGAATGATATGATCCAGATGAAAGGTCGCCAGAGTCATCTCCTGCGGCGTCCGGCAATACTCGCACCGGTTGTGCGCAGCGATGGTGACGAGCGCGCGAAGTTTCCGTGAAATGCGCGGCCGTAGAGTGAATCAGCGGTCTGTGGCTTCAGCCTGCCGCGCAAGGTGCAGGATGTATTCGGCGCGCGCTTTGTCAATCAAACCCGCGCCGTAGTCGGCCATCAGTTCATCAAGCTGCTGCCGCTCATTAGGGCGCAACTTGCCTTGAGCATTTTTATCCAACAGACTGTCGAGCAGTCGTTGCTGTTGCGGGGAGAATTTTCGCTTGAGCGCCTCGCGCGCGAACACGAGCAATTCGAGAGCGGCCTGTTGCTGCGCTGGATTATCGAAGACGGTCTTTAAAAATGAGCGACGCTCCTGAGCATTCAACTGCGTGTAAGCGTCGGCCAGTTGTTCAGCGGTCAGCGTGACCTGGACGACCGACATAGGCTTTTCCTCCTTTGCTCATTCTACCCTCTTTGTCACACGTTCGCTCAGGGCACGGCCAATATAGCGTGAAGTCATGGGGTTAATGGTTCGATCAGTCCGCGTTGCACGGCTTCGCCGAGTGCCTGCGCCTTGCGCAAGAGCCCTTCCTGATAAACCTGCATCAGTGAAATCAATTCGGCTCGTTGTTTATCGGTCAGCTTTCCTGCTTGCTGCCGATCGAGCAGCCGACTCAATCGCCGGTCTTGCGCGGCAGGCAATTCGAGGTTCGTCAAATCCAGCACTTCCTGATCGGAAAGTCCCTCGACCGGCAAACTGCTTTCGCTTGAGACATCCAATGGTGCCAGCGAAAGCGTGATGGCCTCAGCGAGTAACTCATCGACCGGACGATGCGTCAATTGCGCCAGCCGCTCGGCCTGCCGGTAAACATGTTCGGGAATCGTGATGGCCACCTCTGTATTCATTATGTTGCTCTCGGATTCTGTCAGGTGTTGCAAGTAGCACTTTATCATAGATGCCTCACGCAGTTCACGACACAATTGGATAATGCTCGTTTCAATCCTTCAACAACTGTCCCGCGATGACGAGCTTCTGTATCTCCGAAGTGCCCTCGTATATCCTGAGCGCGCGGACCTCGCGGTAAAGCCGCTCGACCACAGACCCGCGCACGACTCCCATCCCGCCGTGAATCTGAACCGCCGCGTCTATGATCCGCTGCGCCGCCTCGGTCGCAAAGAGTTTCGCCATGGCAGATTCGAGAGTCACTCTCCCCGTTCCAATCTCTTTCATCCACGCGGCGCGATAGACGAGCAACCTCGCGGCGTCGAGCTCGGTCGCCATCTCCGCAAGCTTCATCTGAGTGGCCTGAAACTCGGCTATGGGGCGGCCGAATTGCACGCGCCGCTTCGCATAATCAATCGCTTCGTCGAGCGCCCTCCACGCAAGCCCCGCAGCAGCCGCTCCTACGGTCGGACGGAAAGTGTCCAGGGTCGCCATAGCGATCTTGAACCCCTGCCCCTCTTCGCCTAAAAGGTTAGCCGCGCTCACACGGCAACCGTCGAAAGCTATGCGGCCTATAGGATGGGGCGCTATCAGTTCTATCTTTTCCTCGAAAGAAAAGCCGGGCGCATCCCTCTCCACGACGAATGCCGAAAGGCCCCGGCTCCCTGTTTCGGGGTCGGTCTTCGCAAAGACTGTATAAAAATCCGCAAGCCCCGCGTTCGAGATAAAAGTCTTCTGCCCGTCGAGCACGTAAGCATCCCCATCGCGCCGCGCGGTGGTACGAACAGCCGCCACATCCGACCCGGCTTCAGGCTCTGTGATGGCGAAAGCAGCGATTGCTTTGCCGTCTCTCACAAGAGGCAGGAACCGCCGCTTAATATCTTCGGACCCCGCGAGCGTCAAGGGGAAGCTCCCAAGCCCCTGCATGGTACACATCAGATCGGCAAGCGATGATTCATAAGCGAGATGCTCGCGGATGATACACATAGATCGAACGTCGAGCGCGCTCGCGCCTTCGTCCGTAAGGTCCGGGACCGTGTAATCGAGCAGTCCGTTTTCGGCGAGCGAGCCGACAAGCGCGCGCGCATGTTCGTCTTCGTTCTCGCCAGGCTCTTCTTTTCGCAGGCGTTCGCTCACGAAGCGATCAACCCGTTCGGCAAGCTGAAGGTGGCGGTCTTCGAGAAATGGTGTGTCAAGCATATCGAACATCCTTTTGACCACAGATTACACAGATTTCACGGATAGATAGAAGAAAGAAATTTTTATCTGTGTTATCTGTGTTATCTGTGTTATCTGTGGTTGATCTTCTTTAAATTTACCGGCATTCCAAACAATCGCGTCCAAGCAATTCGGCCACGCGCGCGGCGCAAGGTCGTCCGCCTTCGCGCGCAAGCAATGCTATGCGCGTGCGTCGCGCGAGAAAATCCTCTACGGTTGCGGCCATCTCATATCGCGCGGCGTAAATCACTTCGGCCTCTATGTGAGGAAGCCCCTCTATCAGAGCCGCTTTCAATTCGCTCGCCTTGCGAGTGATTTCGAGTATCACGCGATAGTTGCCGCCATAGCTCCGCATAAGGTGTTCGACCGTTTCAACCGCCAGGTCGTATTCAGAAGCCGCGCGCACGGCTTCCTGCTTCAAATCATTCTTCATCGATGCGCCGCCCGCAAGCTCGATACGTTCGGTCTCGCAAGGATGAACCGAGGAGAGTTCACCTTTGCGATTGAGTCTGTCAGCAACCATATCGACGACGCGCTCGGCCATGCGGCGATAGGTCGTGAGCTTGCCGCCTATGATCGAGAGCAATCCCGAACGGCTCTCTATGATCTCTTCGGCGCGCGAAAGCTCCGCAGTGGAAGCGCCCTCGCGAGCGGCCAGCGGCCTGAGACCTGCGAACGCGCTGATTACGTCAGCGGTCGAAAGATTCGCTTCGGGAAAGTATCGCGCAGCCGACTCCACTACCCGGTCGATTTCATCGGCACAGACTCCGGGGTCGTCCAGGCTGCCCGTGTAATCCGTGTCCGTAGTACCTATGACCGTGCGGCCCTGCCAGGGGATCACGAATAAAAATCTCTGCTCGCCGAGCGAAGGGATCAGCACCGCCGCTCGATTGTTCAACTTCTCCGCCGGCACCACGATGTGAATCCCCTTCGAGGGGCGCAGCCTTCGCCCCGCGCTCGCGTCCGAGAGCCCGATCACTTCGTCGGCCCATACGCCAGTCGCATTCACAATCACCTTTGCCCGCACACGCAAGCTTCGGCCAGCGAGCATGTCTTCTACCTCGATGGTTGAAACGCTGTCGGCGTTTAATTCGAGTCCTCGCGCCGCAGCGTAATTGGCAACTGCTGCGCCTCGTTCGGCCGCCGCCTTGATGACCTCTATGACGAGGCGCGCGTCATCGGTCAGCCCGTCGTAGTAGAGAAATCCGCCTCGAAGTCCATCGGAGTCGAGCGCGGGCGCAAGCCTCAGCAACTCATCGCGGCCGACCCACTCGTGGCGAACGATAAAGATCTCTTTCTTAAAGATTTCTTTCTTGTTGTGGCGTCCGGCCAGCATGTCGTATAACCAGAGACCGAGTCGCAATTTCAACCTGTTACTTCCGAGCGGAGAGCGCCGAGCATCCGAGTAAACCGGCACGAGAAAGGGGAGCGGAGCGGCAAGGTGAGGCGCAAGGCGGGCGAGCGTTGCGCGCTCACGGAGGGCTTCGCGCACGAGGCGGAACTCGAAATGTTCCAGGTAGCGCAGGCCGCCGTGAATAAGCTTTGACGAGCGCGAACTTGTGCCCGATGCGAAATCCCGCTTCTCGATCAACGCGACCGATAGCCCGCGCGATGCGGCATCGAGAGCTATGCCAGCGCCCGTTATGCCGCCGCCTATGACCGCGAGGTCGAACGTCTCGTTCTCGATTCTATCGAGGTTCGCCGCGCGCGTTCGCAACGATAGTTCCGGCCTGGAAAACTCGCGCGCGCCCTCGGCCTTCGTTTTCATTCGTTCATCCATAAAGGCTTCCGCCTGCTCTCAGATAATAGCAACTCTAAGGCAGCGATTGCAGGGATGCAACGATGCGCGCCGATTCGACAGGTACGGGCGACGCGAGCGAGGTCGCCTCTCATTGCCTTTAAAGCGAGAATGGGCGAACGAAAATCGTTAAGCGACGTTCGCCCATACCTGCTCGCAAATTGCCTGGCGCGGTTTGATCGACAAAAAAAGGGCTGAATGATGGCTTGATAAAACCATCTTCAGCCCTGAAAGATGCTCACTTGGAATCGGCGGTTGAATCGCTTCTATACTGCCTGGGTACTGAGAAGAAATGATGAACGATGAACATCGAATTCCAGGTTCATCGTTCATACTTCCGCGTTTCCTCTGTGTTACAAGATTTCAACTTCTTGTTTTTTGAGCAAGAAATTTTGCGAAAGCGCAAAATTCCGAACTTACTTTTGCCTTTTACCTTTTTCCTTTTGCCTTGCGGCCCAGCCGCGCTGCGCTACTGCCCCTGATTTTTCGGAACCGTCACTGTGACGGTCTCAGTCGCCGTGTTGCCGTTCAGGTCTTTGCAAGTGATCGTGATCGTATAGACGCGCCCGTTGCCATTGCCCGCCCGCTCCGCGCGCAGATACACATGATGCGGGCCTAAAACGATCCAGTCGGGGGCGGTGTCGCCACTGCCTGTGCCGCTCGCAGGCTCATTGCTCGTCACGTCGAGCTTGCAGAAGACGAGGCCGCAGTTATTGGCCACATCGTAGTCGACCTTCACAAGGACGAGCTTGTGATTGGGCGGCCATAGCACGGGCTTATCGACCGAAGCGCCAGTTATGACCAGCGGCAATTGGAAATAAGCGACCGGAATGTCGTGATCTGAAATGCGTTCAGGCCGCGTCGGGTCGTTGCGGAACGATTCGGGGAAGTCCGCGTTGACGCGCGCATAATGGAAGCGGTTCAAACGCGACTTCGCAGCTCCGTTAACCAGTATGTGATCGAGCACCTGAGCGTTGCCGTCGAAGACGAATGAGTACCTCTCGTGCGGGAAGATCAGGTCTACGAGATCCGTCAGATCCGGATCGACGAGATCGCCGCTCGCAAGCACCACTTCGTCAAACGGAGCGGGCGTCCCTTTTATCGTGCCGATCACGTCGACGTAGCCGTCATTCACCTGGAAGGCGTTGTAATCGCCGACCGAAATTATTCGCTCTGCGGGGTCGGCCAATTGCCGCGCCTGTATGAGGTTTGCCAGAAACTCAGCCTGCGCGCGGCGCTTCGTGCGAACGCGATTGCCGTCTACGGGGCTGTCTATGCCATTGAGCGAGCGCAGGTGGTTGACTATGACAGTGACAGGGAACCCGGCTCCGACGGGCGGCTGGACGATAGCGCGCAATATGAGCGGCGGTCGGTCGTTTAGCGTTTCAGGCTGGCCGTTGTTCGGATTGATGAAGGTCGTGGTTTTGCCTTCCTGAACCACATCGACTACGGTGACGCGAGCGCCCTTGACCAGGAAGCCCACGTCTATGCCGCCTATGTCGTTGCCTTCGACAAGGAACGCCTGATAGTCGGGATTGGGCGCTCCTGCCGCGACCGAATCGGCGTTGACCTTTGCGGCAATCGCTTCGAGAGTGGAGAGGTTTTCAACCTCCTGCACGCCCAGAATGTCAGGCGAGCGCAACACGTTGCGAATTACAAGCGACGCCTTGTTCAGGCGATTGTCGAAGGCCGTAGCGGTCAACACAGGATCGCCTATCCCTGGATCGTTCACCGTATCGAAGAACCGTTGCATGTTGAACGAACTGACGGTGAATTCGCCTGAGCAAGGAGATGGAACAGGATCGGCGTCGCCATTGCCTATGACGCTTGCCTGAGTCAAAGTCCCCGGCTCCGGCAGTATCGTGTATGTGCGGAAAGCGTAATCGAGCGGTCCCATGACGTTGGCTATGAATGCCCCTGTAGTCACTTCGAGCGCAAGAGCGCCCATCAGCCCGTCGCTATCTACGCGCAGCCGTTCGGGATTAGCGTCGAAGCGAGGCACGCCGGCAGGCGAACCCGGAGGCAGAGGGTCGGGAACCTGTATGCCTTCTTCGCGGAACGGGCGCGGCAGCCAGAATATCACCGCGTAGAAAACGCCGTTGGACGTCGATGTGGCATTCGGTTCGCTGATGGACCCTTGAGTCGGCGAAATGGTCCTGAGCAATAGCGCGCGGACGCGCATGCCCTCGAACCGCTCAAGCTGCTCTATCGAGCCTGAAGGGTTCGTATCGCCGGAAGTGATCGTCACAGCCGAGGGGAGGGCGTTGCCCGTTGAAAGCACCGATACCGCAGGCGACCCGCTGATCTCGGTCAGAGGCGGGCTGTTGGGGTCGGCCGAGGGGATGAACTCTGCGACCGTGCCGGTGACTTTGACGAGATTGCCCGTAGCGGCCCCCGCAGGCGGCGCGCTGCCGGTGAAGACGAATATGCCTTCGGAGGTGTTCGAGTCCGAGTCGACTTCCGAGGCAGGGGTCTGAATGAAGAAACCATTGCTCTTGCGGCCCGTGACTATGCCTGTGGTGGTGACGTTCTGGCCCGCGAGTGGAGAAGTGGAGCCGCTGCCCTGAATGTCGTGTATGGCGATTATCTGAGCGTCGTCATTGACGATGGTGCCTACGGCCTGTCCCTTCGTGACCATTGCGCCGCTTACATTCGTGACGTTGACGAAGAAGGTCTCGTCCGGCTCGATCGTGAGATCGCCGTTTATGGTTACGTCGAAGGTCTTCGACAAGCTCCCTTCAGGGATCAGTTGCCCGGCGAGACTCAGCGCGACGTAATCGTTATCGGCGACGGTGGCCGTACCATCCTCTGTCGCTATGTCGAACGACACGCCTCCCGGTCCCGCCTGCAAGGTCAGGCTCACGGTGAAGGTCGCAGTAGTCGTGCCCGTGTCGCCTTCGCCCACCGACACATCGTTGATCGAGAGCCTGATTACTCCGTCACCTGCAAAGGTCTGCCCCGTATTGACAAGGCCGAACGTGTTGGGAGATGAAGGACTCCACGTGAAATCTTCGTAGAACTGCCCCGTGCCCATCAGTTGCAGAGAGTTCCCCAAAGGATCGGAGCTCCCTTCGCTCACGCCTATGTCCGTGCTCGTCAGCCCGTCGGCAGGGCCGCCTACGGCCGCGAACGTGCCTTCGTAACTGAGAAACTGCACGACGGCGTTTGACGCATCGACAAGAGCAAGGCCGTCGGGCGCGCCGTTTTGAATGCCGTTGACCGGATAGGAAAAGCTCAGAGTCCCGAAGCCTGCTTGCTGATTGGGAATCACCCCGGTGAGCAGATTGGTGTTATAGGGTGCGCCGCCGCTGCCGTTATAAAGCACGAGGCTCCAGCCCGTGAGATCGGTCCCGGCAGGCCCGGCTATCTCTATGGCCTCGCCCGCGTCTGTGCCCGCGTTGTCATAGTGAATCTCGTTCACAAAGACGCTCGTTTGCGGGCCGCCGCCGCCGGCTGAAAAGGTCTGCCCCGTATTGACAGCGCCGAACGTGTTAGGAGAGGAGGCGCTCCATGTGAAATCTTCGTAGAACTGCCCCGTGCCGGTCAGTTGCAAAGATTCTCCCACAGGCCCTGTCCCAGGTTCGCTCACGCCTATGTCCGTGCTGGTCAGCCCGTCGGCAGGTCCGCCAACGGCCGCGAATGTGCCTTCGTAACTGAGAAACTGCACGACGGCGTTTGATGGATCGACAAGGGCTATGCCATCGGGCGCGCCGTTCTGAATGCCGTTGACCGGATAGGAAAAACTCAGAGTTCCGAAGCCGTTTTGCTGGTCGGAGATGGCTCCGCCAAGCGGCATGGTGTTATAGGGTGCGCCGCCGCTGCCGTTATAAAGCACGAGGCTCCAGCCCGTGAGATCGGTCCCGGCAGGCCCGGCTATCTCTATGGCTTCGCCTGCGTCTGTGCCCGTGTTGTCATAATGGATTTCATTTATAAACACGGCGGTTGCAGCCGTAGCCGAGCGATGCACGATCAGGGCTTGCAGGATAAAAAGGATCACGGCCAGCCCCAAGACCGTGACCAACCCTCTCTTCTTCAATGCATTCCCGGTTGCCTGGATAATCCTACCCGACGCACTTTTTGCGCGGGCCGAAGCGCGGTCTTTCCGCGCAGGGAGCGAAGTATCTCTGTTTTCTTTCATTTTCATGTTTGTCTAAAGAGGCCCGGCCCTGTCGGCCCGCAGCGGGCCCGGCTGGCTGTGAACCGGGCAGGCGCGTCAGAGGCAGGCACACTCCTTTCTTCTCTATTTAAAAAATCGGAAACCAATTCCTCTGGTTTTTGAAAAACTCAGTTGCTCAAGCGCCCGCAATTGTATATCAAGCGCACCTTTGTGACAATCGCCTCTCTGCTTCCATACCAGATGGCTGAAATTTATAGAATGAGCGATCTTAAACCGCCGGCCCTTTATCTCGAATGAAGAAGGTTATCACCGGGCCGTTTCAGCGGCTTTAAGGGCGCATTAATTTCGCGTAAACTTGTGGCGTTTGCGCAGCAGGCGCTCGCGCTTCAGTAGCCCGGCCGTGAGGGAGGTTTTTTTCAATTATCGAAGCATCACGCCCTTCAGGGCTTGCCTGTTATCTGCAAATCCGCATAAAATCGCGCGCGCAGGCAGATGGGATTGAGCCGGAGATGGGCGCAGGTCGAGAGCGTTTGTCTCAGGAATTTCTCTGAGAGTAGGTGAAAGGCACAAAATGGCAGGACCGCTTGAAGGAATCAGGGTGATCGATTTCGGCCGCTTCATCGCAGCGCCTTATTGCGCGATGCTTTTTGCCGACATGGGCGCCGATGTCATAAGGGTCGAGCGGCGCGAGGGCGGCGAAGACCGCTATCTGGGGCCTGTGACCGAAAGCGGCGAGGGCGGACTATACATCAATCTCAATCGCAACAAGCGCGGCATGACGCTCAACCCTGCGCACCCTCTGGCCCGCGAGATAATCCGCCGATTGATTTCGACGAGCGATATAGTCATAGCCAACCTGCCGCCCGATGTGCTTGAGAGGCTCGGTCTCGATTACCGGTCGCTCTGCGCCGTAAAAGAAGAGATCATAATGGTACAGGCAACGGCCTTTGGAGCAGACGGTCCATACAGGGACCGCGTGGGGTTCGATAGCGTCGCTCAGGCGATGAGCGGAGCGATGGGTCTCACGGGATTTCCCGGCCCGCCCGTGCGCGACATAGTATCTTTCATGGATTACGGCACGGCCCTGCACGCGGCGTTCGGCGCTATGGCCGCGCTATTTGAGAAACAGAAGACCGGGCGAGGCCGTCTGATAGAGGTATCGCTGCTCACGACGGGCGTGACCTTCATGCTGCCTTTGCTTGCCGAAAGGGCCGCCACCGGCACACTTCGCGCGCAACAGGGCAACACAAGCTATTACACCGCGCCGAGCGATGTTTATAAAACGAGCGACGGCTGGATAATCGTGCAAACCATTGGCGGCCCTATGTTCGGAAGGTGGGCGCGGCTCGTAGGCCGTGAAGATTTGATAGATGACCCGCGCTGTTCGGATGACATCACGCGGGCCGACAACCACGAGATAATCAATCGAGTGATGTCTGACTGGTGCGCCAGACGCACTCGCGATGAGGTGATAAGAGAGCTTGAACGCGCGCGAATACCCTGCGGCCCTGTCTATAATCTCGACGAGGTGCTCGAAGACCCGCAGGTGCGTGCGCGACGCTTGCTCGAAGAGATAGAGTATCCCGGCGCAAGCAACCCCATCCCGCTCGCCTCTACGCCTGTGCGATCGAACCGGGAGGCGGGGAGCATACGCCGCCGCGCGCCCACGCTCGGCGAGCACACCGATGAAGTGCTCGGCGAATTCGGTTTCAGCGATGAAGAAATAGAAGAGTTTCGCCGGGCCGGAGCCGTGTAGATCAGCTATCAGCCATCAGTCCTCAGCCATCTGATAGCTGATACAGAGACGGTATTCAACCACAGATAACACGGATAACACAGAGAGTATCTGTAAAATCTGTGTGATCTGTGGTTCGAAACTTT
>JAKEHD010000082.1 GCA_022615215.1 Blastocatellia bacterium | reverse complement strand
TCACGCCGCTCTATCCGGACGAAAAACTGCGGCTCGAAACCGAGACTGAAAACCTCTCGGCCCGCGTGCTCGACCTCATGACCCCTATAGGCAAGGGACAGCGCGCGCTGATCGTCGCTCCGCCGAGAACCGGCAAAACCATGCTTTTGCAGAACATCGCTAACTCGATCACACGCAATCACTCGGAGGTGACGCTGATCGTGCTGTTGATCGACGAGCGGCCGGAAGAGGTGACCGACATGCAGCGTTCGGTTCACGGCGAGGTCATAAGCTCGACCTTCGACGAGCCGCCCACACGTCACGTGCAGGTCGCCGACATGGTGATCGAAAAAGCGAAGCGGCTGGTCGAGTACCGCAGGGATGTCGTGATACTTCTGGACTCGATCACGAGGCTTGCGCGCGCGCACAATGCAGTGGTCCCGCCGTCGGGCAAGATACTATCGGGCGGTATCGACTCGAACGCGCTTCAAAAGCCCAAGCGGTTCTTCGGCTCGGCTCGCAACATCGAAGAGGGCGGGTCGCTCACGATCATAGCGACCGCGCTCATAGATACAGGTTCGCGCATGGACGACGTGATCTTCGAAGAGTTCAAGGGAACGGGCAACCTCGAAATCAACCTCGACCGCAAGCTTACGGAAAAGCGCGTATTCCCGTCCATCGATATAAACAAGTCGGGCACGCGCAAAGACGAACTGTTGCTGGCTCCGCAGGATTTCAACCGCATCATCGTACTCAGGCGGGTACTCTCGCAGCTTTCTCCCACAGAAGCCATGGAGCTACTGCTTGAGAAACTCGATAAGACGAAGTCGAACTCCGACTTCCTGGATTCCATGCAGGCGCAGTGAGGCGGGTCGCGGAAGAAAGAAATCTTTAGGAGAAAGAAATCTTTAGGAGAAGTTTTTATCTCACAAAAAGGCTCCTACAGGAGAAAAAGGCCCCGTGGAGCCAATATCGCATTATTACTATTCGCATCGTCTCAAACTCCATTTCCGGGACTGGGGGCAGGACGGCAAGCCCGCGTTGATACTCGTCCCTGTCGGGCTTGACCACGCGCGCAACTGGGACTGGAGGGCTCGCGCAGCGCGCGAGGATTTCCATGTCTATGCGCTCGATTTGCGCGGACATGGCAACAGTCAATGGGCATAAAGATTTCTTTCTTCGAGATTTCTTTCTTCCGGGCGCGCTCTATTCGTTAGACGAGCACGTTCTCGATCTTTCGGCTCTGGCCGACCGTATCGACGACTTCCCGATATACCTCGTGGGCCACTCGCTGGGCGGGGTCATAACGCTTCTATACTCAGGCGTATATCCCGCGCGGGTGCGCAAAGCGATTTCCATAGAAGGGCTTGGCCCGCCGGTTTCGCACCTGGTTCATGGCCCGCCTTCAGAGAGGATGCGTACCTGGATCGAAAGGATCCGAGAGACCGAAAGGCGCGAGGGGCACGCTTATTAGAGCCTCGACGCAGCGGTGGCGCGGATGAAAGAGGCCAACCCGCACCTCTCGGACGACGTAGCCCGTCACCTGACGCTGCACGGGACGAACTGGAACGCGGACGGCTCTTTGATATGGAAATTCGACAACTACGCGCGCCCTTTCGCGCCTTACGATCACAACCTTGATGACATGGGCAAAATACTGAATCAGATCGAATGCCCTGTATTGTTGTTCTGGGGAATGGAGAGCCGGTTTGCAGACCCGGAGTCGGACGGGCACGGTGCGAGGATCAAAAATCATCGCCTGATAAAAGTGGCGGGCGCAGGCCACTGGGTCCATCACGATCAGCTCGAAATCTTTCTCCGCGAGACGGCTTCATTCCTGAAATCAGAGGTCGGGGACTGAAGGCAGCCATTCGGTTTTCAGCCAGGCGAGAGCACTATAACACCACAAGGAAGCTATAGAGAAAATGGCAATGGAATAATATTTTGGTGTGGCACTGTCCCCAAACCTGTGAAGCAGTGCGCTTTCTATACCTGAATCGCCGTGTGGACATGCCACACCTTGGATGGCAATGTCTCTGATCGCCTGCGACGAGTTATCGAGCAAATCAACATCATAATCAATGGCTAAAAACGGCATAACTGCTATAATTTCAGCGATGTCGAAGCGCAATATTAATGAGAACCTGGAAAGGTTTAAAGAATTCTTAAAAGATGCCAATCAAGCGGATACAACGGCGTCATTGCTGAAGTGTATCGAGAACGCTTATAAGAAGTATTTGCCTGACAGTTGCTTCTGTCTATATCTGCTTGATGAGAGTAAAAATAAGATATGTTGTGTGCTGCGTGAATCGATAAGTGGTTGCGATCTCAGCTTCCCTTATCTCACAGATGCAGATGCGAAGCCTTTAGGGCAATGGATTCTGGAAACCGGATCAAATACCATCAATCCAGAACAATCGACAGGCCCGCAATCCAGGCTCTTCTTATGCGCTGGCCGCGCGCTACATTACATACCCATAACCAACCCGGAAGGGACACGATCTCTGCTGACGATTTGCTCACCGCCCCCCTTTGATCGCCTTGATGAAACGGCGGAATTTCTTAACGTATTTACGCATAGTGCTTTCTTGTCATTTGAGCGGACACGGATTGCAGAAGAGAAGGGCCTCTTTGCGAAGATCGCCAATCTGGCTAACCGTAGTGACTCAATAAAGGATTTCCTCGATTCGGCTGTAAAGGAGTTGAGAAAATCTTTCTCGGCAGCAGGTTGTTCTATTTTTCTTTATGATGAAAACTCCCAAAAGTTGAGGCTTGGCGCTACGACCGGATTGGTAGATATCAGTGGAAAAATGCTTGAATACGTGGCGTATGATCTCGGTGAAGGAATGACTGGATGGACAGGTAAGCACCGGCGGGTAGTTCGTCTTTTTGACGCTCTGGACGAACAAGAGCGGCTCGCGCTTGATCCCACCGGAGAATTGAAAATAAATCTAAAAACTTTGGAAGAGCCTTATGAAAGCAGCGGAAAGCGACACCAGTTCCTCAGCCTGCCGATCCTCAGCGGCGCATCGGAGCCAGGTGAGGCTAAACTGGTAGGTGTCTTGAGACTTTACAAGAAAATGCATGGAGTGGCCTTCTTCCCTCATGATGAGCGGTTGGCGCTTACGGTTTGCGATGCCCTGGCTCCGGCCATCGAGAGGTGGAATCTCGCCGAGCAGGAATTAAAGCTGACGGATGGGTTGTTTGAAGTTGTAGAGGCCATTCATTCTGAAGAAGACATAAAGGAAGTGCTTAGAACAATAGTCGAGAAAGCCAAAGATATTTTTGATGGATGCGCGGCGGCGCTGTTTCTCAAAAACCCTGATGATGAAACCTTGAGTGTTGCGGAATCGCTCGGTTATGAAGAGCGCAGTCAGGATGTTATGACAGTAAAACTCACGTTCGAAGAGGGGCTAGTCGGTTATTCGGCGAAACACCAAGAAACGGTCGCTGTTTCCAATGTGGATAAAGACAGCCGCTATTACAAGTCTTTATATACAATTCGCTCGGCTATTTGCACACCGATAATGATCGAGGGCGAGTGCCGAGGTGTTCTCAATATTGATAGCGACTATCCGGGAAGGTTCAGCTATGAGAAAAGACGCACTATACGCATAATGGAAGTATTTGCCAAACAAATAGCAGTGGTGTTGCACCGCGCTGACGTTGCAAAGGAGCGGGCAGATTTACAGCAAACTCTAATACGCACGACACAACTGGTTACAGCATCTCAAGTCGCCAGCGGATTGGCCCATGAGCTTAAAAACGGTCTCGCCATAGTCGATGGATATGCAAAAAGCATTGAGCGCGACCCGGCCATAAAGAGCAGGAAAGAGAACATAAAAAACCTTGATCAAATGCGTCAAAAGGCCAGTAGCTTATTTGATCTGGCCGGGCGGCTGATGTATATGTCGCGAGCCGGAGATCCCCAAAGGCGGTTGGTCTATTTGAACGATGTTATTAACGAAACGATGAAACTCTTAAAGCCCATTATTGACAGTCAAGGTATGGTGCCAGTAATAAGACTCGATCATTCACTTTCTCGTCCTGAAAGCGAGACGGGCGTACTCATCGAGGTGGATGATAAACAAATAGCACAGGTACTGATAAATCTGGTTCTGAATGCTATGGATGCATCTCGTCGCGGACAAAACATAACTGTTACCACTAGGAATGTCTCCAACGATAGAGTCGAGTTCAGCGTGCGTGACTTCGGAACAGGAATCAAGCCTGAAGATAAGGATAATATCTTCAAACTATTCTTCACTACAAAACCAGACGGGTTTGGCGTCGGTCTATATGTTGCTCGCCTTCTATACTGCGCGCGGGGCAAAATGAAAATTTTTCCAGAGAGGAACGCTTATGTGGAGTGCGCCGCCCTTTTTCTTT
>JAKEHD010000545.1 GCA_022615215.1 Blastocatellia bacterium | reverse complement strand
GCAGTAAAACCAATTCTCATTAAGGAGGCTCACTATGCGTTTGAAACGCGTTTCCAAGTTTACCAAACCCGTCACCAAGGGACCGTCGCTCGCGCGACGAGGCGGGGTTATCTGGCGATCAACCCGGCTTTGAAAAACCGGGCTAAAATCAACCGCCGCTATGCGGCGCTCTTTTGCGCGGTCTTCAAATAATTGCCTTTTTACTTTTGCCTTGAAAGAACCCTGGTCTTTAACTGAGGAGGCATTCGGGAAACTGCTGGCGCAGCTTGGCCGAGACCCTGAGCGCGCGGCGGAAAAATATGAGAGCATACGCGGCAAGCTCATAAAGCTTTTCAAATGCCGGGGATGCCTGCTGCCCGAAGAGTATGCAGACAAAACCATAGACCGCGTTGCGCGCAAACTCGACCAGGGGGCCGAATTGCGAGTGAGCGACCCTTATCTGTATTTTCACGGCGTGGCGCTGAACATCCTGAAGGAATACTGGCGCGATGTCGCGAGCAGTTCCGAGTCGCTCGATCAGATGACGCCTTACCGCGCGCCTTATGAAAATCCCGCGCATAAGGAGAACCTTGAAAAGGAGAAGCTGCTCCTTGAGCGGCGGCTCGAATGCATGGGAAGAAGACGCCCACCGCCATGTCCGGCCCAAGCGGCGCGACGTTGAGTTGAAAGCTTCGCGCCTCGAAAGGAAGGCCTTTTTCCTCAAGCCCCGCCATCTCCACTCGCGTCTCGACAGCTTTTCTCTCTTCCAGAGCCTGGCGAAAGGCGTCGTTGATCGCGGGGTCGCGCGTTGCGTCTACGAGCCGGTAAGGGCGTAGATGGAAATATGCAGGGGTGCAGGGGTGCAGCGGTGCTTTCTGCGCTGGGGTGCCGGGGGTCGGGACGCCGACAATAAAATGTATTCATTCTGCGGTTCCGGGGGCCGGGGTGATCGAGTTCTGGCTTCACTGCTTCTATGGCTCCCCTGCTCCCCTGCCTGGTTTCACTATCCGGGCCGCGGCGTCGTTATAGAGCACTCCGTGCATCTTAGAGTTGACGATTAAGACTCCTTCGCGCATGGTCGCGAGCACCGCCGCGCCCGTAACCATCCAGACTCATCGCACAACATCTTTCATGCTCCATTTCCAGGAGTCGGCTTCGGGGTCTCGAATCTCGAATCGGGTGCTGCGGATCACTCAGCCTGTTTGCGCGCGTCGTGGAGACGATAACCTATTCCTGTGATGGTTTCTATAAGGTCCGCATGGCCGAGCTTCTTCCTCAGCCTTCTTATGTGAACGTCGAGCGTGCGCGAATCTCCATAGTAGGTCAGACCCCATACGCGGCTCAGTAGCGCCTCGCGCGTCATCACCCGGCCCCTGTTGCGCGCAAGCTCCGAAAGCAGGGCGAACTCCTTGCGCGTAAGGCGCACCTCGCGCCCCTGGCAACGCACGCTGAAGGTCGCAGGGTCTATCACAAGCACCCCGTCGTCGTAGACCGGACGGCTGCTCTCCATTCCGCCTGCGCGTCTGAGCACTGCGTTTACGCGCGCGACAAGCTCGCGCATGCTGAAGGGCTTGGTTATGTAATCGTCCGCGCCCAGGTTCAGCCCCAGCACCTTGTCGGATTCGTCCGTGCGGGCCGTCAGTATCAGAATGGGGACGGCGGAGGTGACGGATTCCGAACGCAGCCGCCTGCACATCTCAAGCCCGCTCATGTGAGGCAGGTTCAAATCGAGCAGTATCAGGTCGGGAGGCCCGTCCAGTATCAGATTGAGCGCCTCTTCGCCGGTCGCCGCCACTCGAACGCGAAAGCCTTCGCGCTCCAGGTTGTAGCGTATCGAATCGGCTATGTCTTCGTCGTCCTCGACTATGACGACGCTCCGTGTGCGTGTCTCTTTAGTGATTGCTACCATATCGTGTCTTCGATTGTCCGGCCTCCGCGCCGGTTTTTCCCATCACTTCGAAGAAACGAAATGCCGGATGCGCCCGGCTATTTCATCTCGCACACGGCGAAACACCGCAAGCCGCTCTTCTTCCGTCCCGTCGGCTTCGGCCGGGTCTTCAAAGCTCCAGTGAAGCTTTTCTGCGCTCGCCGGAAAGACCGGGCACGCAAAGCGTGCGTTGTCGCACACGGTTATGGCGAAGTCGAATTCCCGATTCGCCATCTCGTCTACGGATTTCGACCTGTGATGGGATATGTCTATTCCCGCCTCTTCCATTACACGGACGGCGATATGATTCACTACCGAAGGATGAGTCCCTGCGCTTGAGACCTCGAAGCGGTCTTCGGCCATAGCGCGCAGAAACCCTTCAGCCATCTGGCTGCGGCAGGAATTGCCTGTGCATAAAAAGAGCACGCGCTTTTTGCTTCCAGTATCGCTCATCAGCAAAGCCCTCTCGTCATAGCCTTCCTGCCCATGTCGGTCGCCCTTGTCGTAACTTCAAGCAACCAGTATATGAGCGTTGTGCTGCGATTTTGTAACACGAATGTTAATTTTGAGTTAAAACCCCTGAAAGAAAAGCATATACTTGCGCCTGAGAGCAAGAGTTGATCCTTCAGGATGCCCGTCTGATCGAACAGAAATTTTATTCGGCCGGCTCGCAGGACTCAGGTTTTGCGAATCGCTTCGACAATCCAGAAACAGAGCGCAGCTACGAGAGCCGAAGCCGGTATCGTAAGCACCCAGGCCCATATAACATTTTTGGCCACTCCCCATCGCACGGCCGAAATCCGACGTGTAGCGCCGACTCCGACTATGCCTCCTGTTATGGTGTGTGTAGTGCTGACAGGGATGCCGCCGTAGGTTGAAACGAAGAGGGCTGTGGCCCCGGCCGTCTCGGCGGCGAACCCGCCTACGGGCTTGAGCTTTGTCAGCCGCGCGCCCATCGTATGAACTATGCGCCATCCGCCTGAAAGGGTGCCAAGCGCTATGGCAGCGTGACAGGAGAGAACCACCCAGAGCGGAATATCTGCCGCTGCATTCGGGTTGATGTTCGAAGCGACGAGCACGGCTGCGATGATTCCCATGGTCTTTTGAGCGTCATTGCCTCCGTGTCCGAGGCTGAACAATGCCGCCGACAGAAGCTGCCCCTTGCGAAATAGTTTATCCACCCGGTCGGGAGAGCGATTGCGAAAAATCCACATTATCGCAGCCATCAAAGAGAATCCCAGCGCCACGCCCACAAGCGGCGATATGATGATGAACGATATCGTTTTTATCCATCCACTGGCGATGAATAGATGGTCGAAGCCGCGATGGGCGGCGAGCGCGGCCCCCGCGTATCCGCCCACGAGCGCATGCGAAGAACTCGATGGCAACCCGTAATACCAGGTTATTATGTTCCAGATTATCGCTCCCAACACCCCGCAAAGCAGTACCCATAAGCGCCAGTCTTCTGAAACAACCTTTATGTTTACCATGTCGCTGCCTATTGTTTTGGCAACGCGTGTGCCGAAAAACAGAAAGGCTATGAAGTTGAAAAAAGCCGCCCATATAACAGCCAGGCCCGGCGAGAGAACGCGCGTTGAGACGACCGTTGCTATCGAATTGGCCGCGTCGTGGAAACCGTTGACGTAATCGAATATGAGAGCGACGACGATTATCAGTACGACAAACGCCATGAGCGAGGACATTATCCTGTAGCCTCCACCGCTATTTGTTTTTGACCACTACGGCCTCAAGCGCCTCAGCCACATCCTTGCAGCGGTCTATAGAGTTTTCCAGTTCTTCGTATATGGCCATCCACTTGATGATCTCTATGGGGTCTTTTTCTTCTCTGAAAAGACGGCGGACTGCCTCGTTATAAAGCGAATCGGCCCGCTTTTCTATCTGCTTCACGTTGCGGCAATGTTCGCCCACGCCCTCGTGCCTTTCGAGCATGGCGAATGCGCTCTCAATCTCCACCGTCGCTCTGCTCAGGAGATTGGCTATCTCGGCTGATTCCGGCTTGAGCGCGCTGATCCCGTATATTTCGAATCTGCGCGCAAGGTCGTTTATCATATCTATCACGTCATCGAGTTCCGTAATGAGCAGATAAATATCTTCGCGATCTATCGGGGTTATGAAGCTCGAATTCAGTTTTTGAGTGATCTTTGCGGCCAGATCATCGCAGGCCAACTCTATATCTTTGATCTGCTGGGCGTAGTTCGCGCTATTGGAGTAGTCAGCAAATATTTTGGCAAAAATGTCGCCGCCCTCTTTGACCTTCGATGCGAGCTGATTCAACAGACTGAAATACTTTTCATCGCGGGGAAATAACCGCATCACGTATCCTCTATAAATACCTGAAAATCTTCGCTTGAATCCGACAGAGAATTAACGATTTGTTTACAAAGACGTTAATGATATGTTTCAAAACATGAGGTGTCAAACAGAATCTTCTAAGGCTTGAGGCGAGCAAGCCACCTGTTTTCTGCGGAAACCCTTATTGCCGTGTAATAAAAACGTTAATCGAACCGGGCAAAGCGATTTCAGGGATGAAAAGAGGAGCTTTTTATTGGTAGGCAATAGGTTCCGGCAGGTAAGCAGGCGCGATGCGGCCGCGTTGTCACCAGGCATAGAGCCGGTTCTAAAGCGGCCGCATGCGCGTAGCGCGTAACCTGCGCTCATGGGTTTTTCGATCCTATAGGGTCTCCGGCCGGCGTGCCTGGCGAATCGGCCTTTCTGTATGTGGCATCGGGTCTGTTCAGGAATCGTTCGATGTCATCGGCCGTAGCCCGGCGATGGGCCGCCGGTATAGTGGGCGATGGGCGTTTGAGAAATGTGCCGAGTTCCCTCAAGGCTTCGGTGGCTGTGGCCCGCACATCGGGCGATGCGTTCGGATTTGCGGCCAGGTCCATGAGGCGCGAAACCGCGAGGCTCTGCACGGCGCGAGCTATGGCGGCCAGGTAGCCGTCTTTCGGAGCGCGGGATTTCCAGGTGCGATTTATCACTTCATCGACGACCTCTTTGAAATCGGGATTCGCGCGGTCACGCGCATGAAACTCTATGAGCCGCGCGGCGCGGTTCGGTTCCAAAAGCCCCGACAGGGCAAGGTCCGCCGCTATCGTGGCCGCGCCTACGGAATCGAATACCGGATTGGTGCGCTTATCGAATGACTCTATAGTTCCGCCTCCGTAGCCGAACGCGCGCGGAGGTATCAGTTCGATTATGTTCTGAGGAATAGCAAGCTCGTCGGGGGCGATGGTGTCGAGGACCGCATCGAGCGCCTCCTTTTGACGGTCGGCCGGAACTATCTCGCGGACGCGCGCAGGGTTCGGTCCCGATGATGTCTTCACCGCGTAGGTGTAGTAGACGCCACCCAGTGATTTGACCGCCGCTTGAAGTTGATAGCGATGGTGCAAGTAGAGAGGCAGAAGCTTTGCTTCGAGCAGAGAGAGAGGCGTGCCTTCGGGGACGTTTTTCAACCCGAAGCTTGCAAGACCTATGCGGCGCACTTCCATCTCATGGCGCAGCATCGCTATGGGGTCTTCGCCGTTGTCCCACAGGTTCGAGAGCGGATGCGCCGCGCCCGCAGGCCGGGTGTCGGCATCCGATATGAAAAGCATCCCGCGAGCAACGCCGTCTTCCACTATTCTTTCAAGCTCTGCGTCCTCGTTTGCGCCGGGCCGGAAGTCCGCGTATGAATACCTTACGGCGAACTTGTCGTATTCGCCTATCCCTGCGGCGTAAGCGTTCGAGAGGTCGAGCCTGCCCTCTTTTATTTCGACCATAGGCGCGGGATAATCCATCACCGAAGCGCGCCCGTAAGTGCTCGCCGCGAAGTTGTGCGCAAGCCCGAGAGTGTGGCCGACCTCGTGCGCCGACAATTGACGTATGCGCGCAAGCGACATGGCGGCCGAATCCGTTTCCGGGTCGAGTGAGGCGAGGTAATCGAGATCGGGCAGCAGGCTGAATTCGCACCCGCCGTCTCTCAGGCCGCCGCCTGCTCCATTATTTTCGAAGGCCGGTACGAGACCCGTTCCTATCAAGTAATCCTGACGCACACGCAGGGAGCCGAGCGAGACATTTCCTTTTATGATCTCCCCCGTTCGGGGGTCCGTTATGCTCGACCCGTAAGACCAGCCGCGAGTCGAGCGATGCACCCAATTAATCATGTTGTAGCGAGCGTCCATGGGGTCTGCGTCTTCGGGCAATACCCTGACCTGAAAAGCGTTCCTGAACCCGGCGGCTTCGAATGCTTCGTTCCACCATGAAGCGCCTTCTATCAATGCGCTGCGAATGGGTTCGGGGACGCCGTTATCGACGTAATAGATTATCGGCTTCACGGGTTCGGAGACGGCGGCCGAGGGGTCTCGCTTCTCAAGGCGATGGCGGGCGATCCATCGCTTCTCTATAGGGTCGGTTATAGGCGAAGCGTAGTCGTAGAACTGTATGCCGAAAGCGCCGACTCGCGGGTCCATTCGCCTCGGCTTGTAGTCGCCGTCGGGAAGCTCGACGAGCGAATGATGCTGGCGCACGGTGACGGAATCGGGCGTGGGCGTGGTGTCGCGCACGAGCGGGCCAGGGTCGCCCTCGGTCGAAAAGGTCAGCACGGTTTCGACCTCTGTGTTTTTCGGAAAGCCCTTCGTCCTCGCAAGGTGGAACGCGCTGCGCGACTCGTCGAAACGATACTGCCCCTGTCTTCTCTGGCGCAGGCGGGCGATCACCCCGTGCGCGTCCCTGATAAAGAATTTGGTCGCGTTCACAAGCACGCGGTCGCCTTCGGTTGCTTCGACCTTGAACCCCCAGAGGACCGAGCGCGCGAACGAATCCTCTACGGCGCGTCGCTCTGCGAGATCGTTTGTGAGAGCGCGATAGCGATAGTTGGGCTGCACCATCAACACCTTCGGGCCTATGCGCTCGAAGAAGACGACGTGCGTGTCGCCCAATTGTCCGCGATCAAGCCCTATGGGGTTGGAACCGATTCCGGCGGGGAGCGATATTTGATACAGGAACTCCGTGTTGAATCGAGAGATTTCCATAAGGAGTTCGCCTTTTTCCGCGTCCCAGTAGAGAGGTATGTACCCGTCGATCTTCTGGAGACGAGCGGTTCGGGCGCTGATGGTTTTTGGCTGGCCCTTGCTTGTTTCTTCGTCCTGCGCGGCGGCCGGGACCGCAAGGCTTGCTATTAGAAGTGCAATCGCTAAACGTGGCATATATGACCTCCGAAAAGATTTGTATCATTCGCTTGAATACGGCTCATCGTATGCGGGGAATGCTATTGGCTTGTGAGCCGGTAAGTCAAGCTTATGAATCCGCGTTACGAGCGCGAGTCGAGTCATGATAGACTGTGACCCGTTCCGATGATGGCCAGAGTCAATTTAGAAACCTACTCGACGGATGGAGATGAGAAAAGATGAGCGACACAACAGATGAAACACAAGAACCCGCAAAAAAATTTCTTTCTTACCACGCGCCGCGAGGGTTGGCCCTGTTGCGCGGCGCGGTCTCTGCCGTGCCCGCTCGCCTCAATTCTATTTCCGAAGAGCAGGCCGGTCTCAAACCCGCGCCCGACAAATGGTCTAAGAAAGAGGAGCTGGGCCATCTGATAGATTCGGCTTTCAACAATCACCGGCGGATCATTCGGGCGCAACTCGAAGACAGCCCTGCATTGCCCGGTTACGACGGCGACGGATGGGTGAGGTTGAACGATTATCAAAACCGCGACTGGCAGGAGTTGATAAAGCTCTGGCGCGCGAGCAACCGGCAACTTCTGGCCGCGTCTGAAGCTGCACCCGAAGACTCATGGTCTCGTGAGTGCATGATAGGCGATTCCGAACCGCTGACTCTCAGGTTCGTTCTCGACGATTATGCGGATCACATGCTCGATCACCTGCGGCACATCGGTGTGGAAACCGAGAACCTCTCTGCGCCCAGATCTGAGGGCGATTCACCGTATCCTGAAAAACCTGCGCCGACCGGTTATTCGATCAACGAGCTTATGAGGCGGCGATGGAGTCCGCGAGCTTTTGAAGAGGGCCGCGCAGTCGAACGGCTTAAAATAATGTCGCTGCTCGAAGCCGCGCGCTGGGCGCCCTCGTGTTACAACGAGCAGCCCTGGCGATACCTCGTCTTCGACGGAACGGATGAAGAGGCGCTCTTGCGCGCGCGGGCCTGTCTGGTCGAAGGCAACCTGTGGGCGCACAAGGCACCGCTGCTTATGCTGTCGGTAGCGCGCAGGACTTTCACTCACAACGGCAAACCCAATCGCACGACCCGGCATGATGTGGGACTTGCGAGCGAAAACCTCGTGCTGCAAGCGGTAGATATGGGACTTGTCGCTCACCAGATGGCGGGATTCGACGTGGAACGCGCGCGCCATGAGTTTTCCATACCGGAGGGCTATATGATTTTGGCCATGATAGCCATCGGTTATCCCCATCGAGGCAGTGTTGAAAATCTCACGGAATCATTGAGAGCGAAAGAGACGGCCCGTCGCTCACGCAAGGCGATAAGCGAATTCGCATTCGCCGGAAGATGGGGCGTGCCTTACGGCGAATGACTGAAGCCGCCATCAGCCGTCAGCTATCAGCCGTCAGCTATCAACCGTCAGCTATCAGCCGTCAGCTACAGAGCGGAAAGCTGAGGACTGATGGCTGAGGACTGAGGGCTGAGGACTGATGGCTAAAGATTGACGATGGCGTCCTGCAAGACCCGCGATAAGCAAATCCTCCAACCTTAAATTCCAATTCAAAAAATTGTTGAACAGGTCGTCCCGGATCAAGCCGCGCTTGTGCGCTCGCACCCGATTGCGTGTAAAAACAACTGGAAATTCAACGAAGTTTGCTTAAATCTCGGATTCGGTTTCACATCCAACGAATTGGAAATAATCCAAAAATATGGAAAATTTGTCATCCCGTGGTTTAAACGCTTACGATCTATTTTTTACTAATAATAGCTTTAAGCCGGTTCTCTTTAACTGGCATGCTTCTTGCTTAAAATAAAGATTCTACTTTGAGAAAGTCAATCAACATTCGGCAGAGCGACACACTATCAGTGATTTGTTTGGCAATGTGTCGCATTTTTCAATGCAGACAATAACCATCACCTGTTTGACGCGAAGATGATAGACCAGATTATCAAACGTGCAAATACCGTGACTTTGGGTGCTGGGATATGTCTGTTAAACACTTACGCCTTAAAGTAAAACATAAGGAGGAGATATGAAGCGATTACGGAGGATGAAGCAACTTACGCACACGGCTATCTTCCTGGTGCTTTCCGCGATGGTTTTCCCCTTTACGATTCCCGCTGTCATGGCGCAAGCCACGACCGGCGGGCTCAGGGGTGTTGTTACCGACAACAATGCCGCGATCATTGCTGGCGCTGATGTCACAGCCACGAATACTGCGACCGGCGTTGAATCAAAGAGCAGGACTAACTCTCAGGGCGTTTACGCTTTTCCGAGGCTCTTGCCTGGCAAATACCTGCTCGTCATCGAGACGCAG
>JAKEHD010000544.1 GCA_022615215.1 Blastocatellia bacterium | reverse complement strand
GAAGAAGAAAGAAATCTCTGAAGAAAGAAAAAGGGCGGCGCACTCCACATAAGCGTTCCTCTCTGGAAAAATTTTCATTTTGCCCCGCGCGCAGTATACTCTCGACGGCAATGGCGTTTGCCGGAGCGCCGGAGTCGGTTTGACCAATGTGGGATTTACTCCCATAAAGGCGACACAGACGGAAGGCTTCCTCGTGGGCAAGGCGCTCGATGACGCGACGATCAAACAGGCGTCCGAGCTTGCCGCCGGGGAGTCTCAACCGTTCGACGACATAAGAGGCTCGGCTGATTACAAGCGGGATATTGTTCGCGTGCTCGCTGTGCGCGCCCTTAACCGCGCGCTCGCGCGTGCGAAAGGAGGTGTTTAGGCCATGGCAAAAATCGCTATCAGCGTCAAAGTCAACGGAGTCGAGCACACGGCGGAAGTAGAACCTCGTCTGCTCCTGGTCCATTTCATTCGAGAGGCGCTCCGGCTCACAGGCACGCACATAGGCTGCGATACGAGCCACTGCGGAGCCTGCACTGTGGTGCTGGACGGCCGCGCAGTCAAATCATGCACGGTGTTTGCGGTACAGGCCGACGGGCGCGAGATACTCACGGTCGAGGGTCTCGAACACGAGGGTAAGCTCCATCCTTTGCAGGAGGGCTTCTTTCAAGAGCATGGGTTGCAATGCGGCTACTGCACGCCGGGCATGCTTATGACGGGCTTTGCGTTCTTGAATAGCAATACCGCTCCGACCGAAGATGAGATTCGCCATGCGATTTCGGGCAACCTGTGCCGCTGCACAGGCTACGTCAACATAGTCAAGGCATATCAATACGCTGCGGAGAAGATACGCGAGGGAGGTACACAATAATGACGCCGAGAACATCAGCAGAAATCGGAGGCATGGGCCATTCGGTCAAGAGAAAAGAAGACCCCCGCTTCATCAGAGGCAAGGGCAATTACGTAGACGATATAGTGCTGCCCGACATGCTCTACCTCGACATAGTTCGCAGCCCCTACGCTCACGCGACGATCAAAAACATCGACACGTCGAAGGCTCTAGCCATACCGGGCGTGCTTGCGGTCATAACGGGCAACGACCTCGCTCAATATAATCTGCACTGGATGCCGACGCTCATGTCGGATACGCAAATGGTTTTGCCCGTGGAAAAGGTCATGTACCAGGCACAAGAAGTTGCGGCAGTGCTTGCGACCGACCGCTATATAGCCGCAGACGGAGTCGACGCGGTCGAAGTCGATTACGAGCCTCTGCCGGTCGTCGTAGATCCGAAGAAGGCATTGCTGCCTGATGCGCCGGTTTTAAGGACCGACAAGGAAGGCAAGACGGACAATCATATATGGCACTGGGAATGGGGCGACAAGCCTGCGACCGATCAGGCATTCGATGAAGCCGAAGTGAAAGTGACCGAGGAGATTTACATACCGAGGATTCACGTCTCATCGATAGAGACCTGCGGCTGTGTCGCCTCTTTCGACAAAATCAGCGGCAAGCTGACGGTCTGGATGACCACGCAAGCTCCGCATGCCATTCGCACGGTCTTCGCGCTCGTGGCCGGGCATGTCGGGTTGGCCGAGCACAAGATTCAGATCATATCGCCCGACATAGGCGGCGGGTTCGGCGGCAAGGTGCCCGTCTATCCGGGATATGTGATCGCTGTCGCGGCATCTGTGCTGACGGGCAAGCCTGTCAAGTGGATAGAAGACCGCATGGAAAATCTTCAGGCCGATTCCTTCGCGCGCGATTATCACATGACTGCTGAACTTGCCGGAAAGAAAGACGGCACACTGACGGCTCTGCGAATCAAGACCATCGCAGATCACGGCTATACGGACGCCGCCGCGAACCCTTCCAAGTTTCCCGCAGGACTCTTTCATATATGCACAGGCTCTTATGACCTGAAGGCCGCGCATGTGGAAGTCGACGGCGTCTATACGAACAAGCCGCCGGGAGGGATAGCCTATCGCTGTTCGTTCCGCGTGACCGAAGCCGTGCATGCAATAGAGCGCATGACGGACATTTTCGCGCACGAGATAGGAATGGACCCGGCTGAGTTTCGCATGAAGAATTTCATAAAGCCTGAGCAGTTCCCTTACAAATCGGTGCTCGGATGGGAGTACGACAGCGGCAACTACGCGGGCGCGCTCAAGCTGGCCATGGAGAGGATCGGCTACGATGATCTGCGAAAAGAGCAAGCTGAAAAACGCGCTCGCGGAGAGTTGATGGGCATCGGCATAAGCAGCTTCACCGAGATAGTCGGCGCGGGGCCATCGAAGCACTTCGACATACTCGGGCTGAAGATGTTCGACAGCGCAGAGATTCGCATCCATCCTACGTGCAAGGTCATAGCGCGATTCGGCACGAAGTCTCAGGGGCAGGGGCACGAGACGACCTACGCGCAGATCATAGCCGAAGAACTCGGCATCCCCGTCGCTGATATAGCGGTCGAAGAAGGCGACACGGACACAGCGCCTTACGGGCTTGGCACTTATGCGAGCCGGAGCACTCCGGTTGCGGGCGCAGCAACGGCCGTGGCATCGCGCAAGATCAGAGAGAAGGCGAAGAAGATCGCAGCCTACCTGCTCGAAGCAAATGAAGACGATCTGGAATGGGAGCCAGGCAAATTCTTCGTCAAGGGGTCGCCCGACCGCGCAAAGACGATTCAGGAGATCGCGCTCGCGGCTTACACGAATCATCCGCAGGGGATGGAAGCGGGCCTCGAAGCGGTATCTTATTACGATCCGCCGAATCTCACCTATCCCTTCGGCAGCTATATATGTGTTGTCGATATCGATAAAGGAACGGGAGAAGTGAAGGTGCGGCGCTTCGTGGCCGTAGACGATTGCGGTAACATCATCAACCCGATGATAGTCGAAGGGCAGATTCATGGCGGCCTTACGATGGGGCTTGCGCCTGCGCTTTACGAAGAGATTCAATACGACGAAAGCGGCAACATACTTCAGGGGAGCTTCATGAACTATCTGCTTCCGACTGCGGTCGAGACTCCGAAATGGGAGACCGACAAGACCTGCACGCCCTCGCCCCATCATCCGCTCGGCGCGAAAGGCGTAGGAGAATCGGCGACCGTAGGAGCGCCCGCCGCCATCGTCAACGCCGTAGTCGATGCGCTCTGGCATTTAGGAGTGAGGCACATCGATATACCCATCACCCCGCCGAAAGTGTGGAAGGCTTTGCGCGATGCGGGGGTGAGCGAGTAGGAGGACACAAGCAAAGTTTCGCGCTAAATGCTGCGTTTCATAATTTCGTGTGGGGATAAACGGCTGCCGAATCGAGCAATTCCTGCTTGGAGGAAACCGAGTTGCGCTGCCTAACCCCACATGCATTTAAGCGACAGGCCGCTAAAGCAGCCAACATAGGTGTAGAAACATAATTGGGCGGCTTTCCATCGTACACTAAAAATAGTATGAGTAATGCGTACCAAGTATTTTACAAAGAACCTATTAACCTAGAAAACGAGTTTACTGAAGCGTTGTCTCTTGCCACTCACCTCATGGACTATCTAAGCTCTGAGACAGTTCGCGAAGAAATTAGTCGGTGCCATCAACTTAATGCGACCAGCCAACAGATACAATCAATAATACATGAAGAAGTTCAACGCCTAGGATTTCAGAGTGAGAAGCGAGGCTTATTTCAAGATTATCAGGTAGCCGCCCTTCGTCCCGACTTTTACCGACCCGTTGGGAAATCAGGTATTATTCTCGAAGTGGAGCGTGGCAAGACGATCACAAATAATATGGATTTGCTAGATATCTGGAAGTGCCACGTGTGCGCTCACGCAGATTTCCTATTTTTGATTGTTCCAGTTGAACGGCGAAGTGCGAATGGAACCTTTATCAAAGCTTTTGATAGTGTGGTGCGACGCTTGTCCACTTTCTTCGAGCCACGAAATTACATAAACGTAGAGGCAGCTTTCGTCTTCGGTTACTAACCGCCCAATAAACTGCTGAACCGGATCGTGGAAAGCCAGTCACGCCGCGATGAATATTGCTGGCAAAACTCGAATGATGCGGTATCATTCATAGAGGGTTTGAGAACAGACCAATGGCAACAGAAACCATCACGATTCAGATCGATAGCGAAGCGGCTGAAGTATTCAAGGCCGCCCCGCCGGAAGAACAGAAAAAAATGGAGGCTCTGCTCGGTCTCTGGCTGAAAGAGATTGCTGCCTCCGACATCGGTTCTTTGAAAGAAGCCATGAACGAGATCGGCAGGAAAGCGCAGCAAAGGGGACTGACCTCTGAGATACTGGAATCCTTAATCGATGAAAAGTAGCCGCCGTTTTATGTTCGACACAAATATTACTCAAGGGAACATGGTATACATTGCCAACTGAAGGCACGTTTTAAGTTCAGGGGGTGACTCTACCGGGTACTCTCATGGCGAAGAAAGACCTGGGTAAAATAGCCAGAAGAACTCTGGATGCGGCACGCTTTTTCTTTGAACAAGCCGGTCGTGTTGAGCCTCATAATACCAGATATTACGAATATTATATTGAGGCCGCCATAGTTTTCGCTTGTATGGTCTTAGAGCATCTTGAAAAAGAATTTGGTAAGAAGCGCGGGGCTAAGGGCTCGATTAGGAATCTCATGGAGAAGAATCCATTGATTAAAGATCTCAAAAAGAAACGTAACTCTCTCAGCCATGATCGCTCAATAGGCACTATTCCATCTCGGAAGGAGGGTTTCTACATTGATGAAGCATCACCGGAGATCAAATCTGCACACGAGATGCTACTTATACTGCGCGCGGGGCAAAATGAAAATTTTTCCAGAGAGGAACGCTTATGTGGAGTGCGCCGCCCTTTTTCTTTCTTCAGAGATTTCTTTCTTCTTC
>JAKEHD010000081.1 GCA_022615215.1 Blastocatellia bacterium | reverse complement strand
GGCCGCGAAACTTCAGACCGAGGTCTTTTATCAGCTTCAAGTCCTTCTGTTGTAATTCATTTCGATCTTCGAAGGAGGCCATGAGGCATTTCTGCTGATGCAGGGCCTCTTCCATAGGGAGGGTGCCGGATTGGATTCTCCTATAACCTTCCAGGCCCTCCGTGCCCAGATAGACCGCCAGGGCGAACACCTCGCCGAGATTGCCGAGCACACAGCAGTAGCCTATCTCGCTGCTCTCAGGGTCTTTGACTCCGAAGAGGTCCGAATCATACATCCAGCGCCAGGGTTCTATGGCCTTGAATTCAAGGGCGGCTTCAAAGAGCGCTCTCCATTCCTGAATCGTAGGCGAAATCGTCGAAGGCGAAATCGTCAGAGGCGAAATCGTCGGGGGCGGTGAATCGTTCATCCTGTTTCCTTTATTTCCTCTCGCAGGCCGGTGTCCCGGCAAGCTTCAGGCCGTCTCCCATATCGGAGAAAGCTCTCTGAGCCGCGCCACCGTTTCTGTAAAACGGTCTATCGTATAAGCGACTTCTTCTTCCGTATTGAAGCGGCCCAACCCGAAACGGATCGAGCTATAAGCAAGCTCTTCGCTTACGCCCAGCGCCTTGAGCACGTAACTCGGTTCGATGCTGGCCGACGAGCAGGCCGCCCCTGACGAGACCGCTATGTCGTTTATGCCCATAAGGAGCGATTCGCCCTCGACATGCGCGAACGATACATTCAGGTTGCCTGCGGCTCTTTTGGTTTCGTGCCCGTTGATGTAGACATCCGCTACCCTATCCATTATGCCCCGGCGCAGTTTCTCGCGCAGGGCGAATATTCGTTCGTGCTCGCTCTCGATATCGGCGCGGGCGACTTCGGCCGCCTTGCCCAGGCCCACTATACCTGTGACGTTGAGAGTGCCGCTTCGCATGCCGCGCTCCTGGCCGCCGCCGTCTATCATAGGCGCAAGCGCGACTCGCGGGTCTTTGCGCCTCACATATAGTGCGCCGACGCCCTTTGGCCCGTACATCTTGTGCGCGGTCAGCGAAACAAGGTCCACGTTCATTTTGTTCACGTCGAACGGAAGCTTGCCCACGCCCTGCGTTGCGTCCGTGTGAAAGAAGACTTCTCTCTCTTTGCAAACACGGCCGATCTCTTCGATGGGCTGGATGACGCCTATCTCATTGTTCACCATCATGACAGACACAAGAATGGTCTTATCGGTAAAGGCGTTCTTCACATCATCGGGCGAGATAAGGCCGTCGCTCCCTACGGGAAGGTATGTGACTTTGAAGCCTTGCTTTTCGAGCCTTTTGCAAGGGTCGAGCACGGCCTTGTGTTCGGTGACGACGGTGATTATGTGATCGCCGCGCTCGTAATACTTTTCGGCTATGCCCTTGACGGCGAGGTTGTCGGATTCGGTCGCGCCGCTCGTGAAGACGATCTCTTTGCTCGAAGCGCATAAGAGGTCTGCGACCTGCTTGCGGGCGGTTTCGACCGCCTCTTCCGCATCCCATCCGAATTGATGGCTGCGGCTCGATGCGTTACCGAACTTCTCTGTGAAGTAAGGACTCATCGCTTCGAAAACGCGCGGGTCGCACGGCGTCGTCGCGTGATAGTCCATGTAAATGGGAAGCTTCAAGGCCATTTCTATCTCCTTAATAATTGCAGAAACCGCTCGCCTCATCGCCTGCTTACGAACTCACTTATCATTTTAAGGCCGGGACCGCAAAAGTCAAATTCAGCTGAACGATATGATGCGGTTTGGTTTTATCTTCCCGATAAACCAAGAGTGGACTGTGAGAGTATAAGACCCGAACCACCGTCCGATCAGGATGTTTGACCGATCATCTGTAGAGTAGAGGAAGCAGCACGATATTTGGAGTGCGCCGCCAGCGGCGGCGCTTTGGCTCAAACAGGCGAACTACGTTGGTGAAGTTCTTTTCACAAGCTTTCACACGAGCGAAAGCGGCGTCGCTGCCGCCGCACTCCAAATTATTGCTCAAGACGAGAGGGATTTCAATTTCTGCAAACGCTCTTCGGCAATGGCAAGCGTTTCGTCTCTCTTGCAAAACGTGAATCGCACCTGAGAGCGGCCCAGGGCAGGGTCGTGATAGAAACTGCTTCCAGGTACTACCGCCACGCCTACGTCTTTCACTAGGAAACGCGAAAACTCGACATCGTTCGTATATCCAAAGGAGCTTATGTCGGTCATTATGTAGTAAGCCCCATCGGGGTCGAAGCATCGGAAGCCCACGTCTTTCAATACACTGAGCAAGCGTTCGCGCCGCGCGGTGTAATCGGCTTGCAGGTCGTCGTAATAAGAGCGGGGCAGTCTGAGAGCGTAAGCGCCCGCCTCTTGCAATGGAGCCGCCGCGCCTACTGTTAGAAAGTCATGCACTTTGCGAATAGCAAGAGTGATGTCGGGCGGCGCGAGGGTATAGCCTACCCGCCAGCCCGTCACGCTGTAGGTCTTCGAAAGTCCGTTGATGGTTATCGTGCGGTCGCGCATCCGGTCGAGCGTCGCTATGGAGATGTGCTTCTTGTCGTTGAAGAGTATGTGCTCGTATATCTCGTCTGTGATGGCTATGGCGTTCCACTTGTGGCAGAGCGAGGCTATCACTTCAAGTTCCTCGCGGCTGAACACTTTTCCAGTCGGGTTGTTAGGAGTGTTTATGATTATCGCTTTGGTGTTGTCGTTGAAAGCCGCGGCAAGTTCCGATTCGTCAAAAGACCAATCGGGCGCGCGAAGTGTGACATATCTCGGAGTCGCGCCCGATAGAATCGCGTCCGGCCCGTAGTTTTCATAGAACGGCTCGAAGATTATCACCTCGTCGCCCGGATTTATGATCGCCATCAATGCGGCGATCATCGCTTCGGTCGAGCCGCAGGTGACGGTGATTTCTCTTTCGGGGTCGACTTCGAGGCCGAGATACCAGGAAGATTTTTCCGCGATCGCATCGCGGAAGCTCTTTGCGCCCCAGGTGATGGCATACTGGTTTACGTCCGACTGTATGGCGTCACAGGCCGCGAGCTTTATCTCTTCGGGCGCGGCGAAATCGGGAAATCCCTGCGACAGGTTGACCGCGCCGTAGAGGGCGGCCTGTCGCGTCATGTCGCGTATTACGGATTCGGTGAATTGCCCTGCTTTGCGAGATATTATCTGTTTCGGCATTTACATTGATTCCTGGTCTTCAGATTTTCCAAGCAACAAATCCTAAACCAGGAGCGGGCGGCGGGCAACCTCGATGTGAAGGAAGGCAAAAGTAAAAAGTAAAAAGGCAAAAGTATTGCGGCTTCCCTTTTTCCCTTTTCCTTTTTCCTTTTTACTCGAATTTGCGGTCGAGTTCTTCCTGCAATCGCTTGGCTATCGACTCGGCCGCGAGAGCCAGTTCCCCTTCGGGGTCGAGCCTTACGTAAGTGCGATAGGCTTCGATAGCTTCTTTGTAACGCTTCTCGGCTTCGAGAATCTCCGCAAACTGGTAATAGAGAATCGGCTCTGTGTCCATGTCCTGGACCAGCCCCTTTCGGTAATGGCTTATGGCTTCCTCCATCTCGCCTATTTCTTTATAGGTGATGCCGATACCGATATGAGCCTCGAAGGAGTTGCCCCGCGCGATTTGCAGAGCTTTCAGGTATTCGGTTATCGCCTCATCGCGAAGTCCCTGATTGCGGCGCAGGGTTGCAAGCACCGTGTGGGCTTCGGCTGACGGACGGGGCGATTCTTTTATGGCCGCCTTGATCTGACGTTCGGCTTCCTGAAAATCCTGTGTCGTAGTCAGGCTGCGCGCCATACCGATGCGCGCTTGGGGAAAGACCGACTTCAAAGCGAGGGCCTGTTCGTACTCCTCGATGGCCTCTTTGTTTCTGCCCTTCTCTCGAAGCTGATCGCCTTTCTGATAGTACAGCCCGGCTTCATCGCTTATGGGCTTCTGAACGACTTTCAACTCGCGGCTTCTGCTCGGGGTGACGACCACCCTCCCGTGCCAATCGGCGAAGCCGACCGATCTCACGCGAACCGGGTACGAGCCTGCTTTGACGCGAGGCAGGTCGAGTTCGCCCGCGTCGTTTGTGACTCCGTGCCTTACATTGTTTATGAAGACGACCGATTCGGGTTGGCCAGTGATGACCTTGACCGCGCCCGTGCCTGCGCTGCGCCCGCGCTGCGCGTCGACTTCAATCGTTAAGGACAACGAAAGCGTTACGGCCAGAAGCCCCGCGAACCATACTTGAAAGAACTTGCTACTTTCTCTGGACCTGCTGATGAACATAATAGATACCTTACCACTATTTATAAAACCTGCGGTAGTTAGCCGCATAGCGCAGCACGCCCTGGACGTAACCGCGAGTCTCCGTGAAAGGTATGGTCTCAATCCAATCTTCGATGTCGAGCGACCCGCGCTCGGCTATCCAACGCTTTGCGCGGCCGGGTCCGGCGTTGTAAGCCGCT
>JAKEHD010000543.1 GCA_022615215.1 Blastocatellia bacterium | reverse complement strand
CATAAGCGTTCCTCTCTGGAAAAATTTTCATTTTGCCCCGCGCGCAGTATACATAGCGAGCGATTCCCTTCATCGCTCTGCCTCTTGAATCTTTTTCTTCACTTCACGTTCCTGATAAGGTTTCGCATCATCTCCAGGCTTGCCCGAAACAGTAACTCGAAGGTGAGGTGAATCATGTCACTGACTTGAGCGCCTATGCGGTTTGCTTCTGCTCTTCCAGTTCTTTCTCGATTTCTTTCTCGATTTCCGAGAGAGGAACCCTACGTTTATTAGCCGATCTGTCGTCTAAAAACCTTTGAAAGGCGGAACTGGCTCTAAGCGCCTCAACCTCTTTATCAAAATCGTCGGCCTCCGAAACGAAGTATTCCTTTCCATCGGCTGCAAGAAGCAGGACCGGGCCTTCTCCGGCCAAGGAAAGCAGTGTTTCCAAGTTCAGGTCTTCCTTTTCTAAATCAACTGTCTTCATATCTGCACCTCTTCCCCTTTAACGAACAGCTTGTTATGCTCTTTGTGTCCAACAGCAACTACTGATACCATACGGGCGTCATCGTCCACTTCGTAAAAGACTCTATATTTGCCTGACCGCAGTTCCCAGGTGGCAATGGGGTTGCTGCGAAGCTTCTTACGGTTCTTTGTTTCGACTGAAGGCTGATATGTAAGCTGAGTCTTGATCTCCGAAACGATGATCTTGCGCTCGAAGGCGGCGTAGTAGTGAAGATCCTCACTGGCTTCCTCCGTCAATTCAATCTGGTATCGAGCCATTTAAGAATCCAGGCAAACGATAGTCAAAGCCATAAGCAAAATCTCGCATTCTTATTGTCTTTTATTGTGCGGAGGCGGTCAACCTTCTCGTCTTCAATCCTTGCGCTTGCACTCCCCTCGATTCGAGATGTCAGCGAATCGCTATGTTGAGCGTGTACTGAGCGCCCTTTTCATCTCCATCGACGATGATATAGTAATCGCCCGTTTCGGGAAGCACCCCTGTCCATCGCGTGGCGCTGTTGGTGAGAATCTCCTTGCTGCCCGGTGTGAAAAGGGTGAATGAGGCACGCCTGGGCGGCGCATTCAATTGCAGCGTCATGGTTTGCCCGCCGCGCGCTCCTATCAAATAAGTGTCGGGAAATCCGAGCGATGCCTTCCCCCTCACCACCGTAGAACTGCTGCCGCGCTGGAAGCGGACGCGGACCTGCGCGGGCTTTGATTCGCCCGTCTCAAGATTTTCGAAATCGGTTTTATAATCGCGGTACTCTTTGCCATCGAACCTGTAATAAGTGATATAACGGGTCAATGCGTTGTTATGCGCGCCGACTGATACGTCAAAGTATCCGTTGGTCACGGTCTTCTCTATGGATAATCCGAGACCGCTTGTGTCGAGCATCAGAACGAAGCCATCAGCGACCTGCCGGTAAATCCAGAACGAACAATTTTGAGCGCCGCACGTGCAGCCCCCCTGCGGTTGCAGGTGATACTCGGGCCGACCGTCGCGGTTCAAATCTATCAGATCGATCTCGATCTCCGACAAAAACTTTTTCCTGCCCTCGCGATCCGTCTCTTCGAAACATTCGAGCAGGTCGGGCTGGTCCTTCTGCAATTGAGAGATGATTTTCTCTCTGACCATCGGAGAGACTTCGCGCTTCGACCCCTGATTTTGCGACGCGCCTGTTACGGTCGTGATCGCCGTAGCGAGAAGGCACACAAAGATCAGAAGGGGCGAGCGTATCAGAAAACGCTTCGAAACGATGAATTCGGTCATAGTATTTTTCTTTCGGTTCAGATGACTTTGAAAACTATAAAGGTGAGGTCGTCGTGTTGCGGAGCGCCCTCGCACCAGACTTGCACATGCTCGACTATCTCGTTGCGTATCTCATTGGCCGACAGGTGCGCTATGTCGGCCAACAAGTCCTCTAATCGCGTCTCGCCATATTCCTCGCCCTGCGTGTCGAGGGCTTCGCTCAAACCATCTGTAAAGGCAACGAGCACATCGCCGTGTTGCATGTGTACAGTCTCTTGTTCGTAGCGGCTATTCTTGAACATGCCTATGACCATGCCTCCGGCGGTGAGCTTCGAGCAACGATCCGTCCCGAGGAATTCAGCAGGCACAGCGTCGCCCTGCGCTTCTTTTATCTCCGCCATTGCCGCGCCCGCTTGCCCGGTCAGGCTCGTAAGCTCTTGCTGTCCGTTGCCGTTCGAAATCTTGATAGGCTCGCCCTCCTGTCTGCGATATAGAAACGGAGGGTTATGCCCCGCGTTGACGTAAGTCAACTGCTGTGTGCGGCCGTCGAACTGCCCGTAGAAGAAGGTCACATAATTGGCCGTCCCCGTAGACTGGCATAGCAGTATGTTCATGGTCGAAACGAGGTCGGCCAGTGAACTCTCATCCTGGCGGCGAGAGTTGTGGGCCATCGCCTGGCTGCGCAATGTCGCCTGCACCGTAGACATCAAAAGCGCAGCCGATATTCCCTTCCCCGCGACATCGGCTACGGCTATGCCTATCTGTTCGTTTTCGAACGACAGAAAGTCGTAATAGTCGCCGCCCACTCCGCGCGCAGGCTGGCAGAAGCCCGCCATCTCAAGCCCCGGAGAAGTAGGCGGCTGATCGGGCAGAAGCCGCCTTTGCACTTCGGCGGCGAGCGCCAACTCGCGGCGCAATCGCTCTTCGGCGACCATTCGCTCTACGAGCTTGGAATTTTCTATTACGAACGCCAACTGACCCGCCACAGCCATCAACATCTCTTTGTCAGCAGGCGAGAAGGGGTGGCGGCTGCGGCGAGGGCCGAGCGAGAGTATCCCCACGAGTTGCTCTTTGATCATTATTTGAAGCAGCAATCTCGATTGCACCTGGTCGAGGGTTGCGCGCTCACGCTCTCTGGCCTCGCGCGTCTTAGGTGAGGCTGTGCTGAATGCGCGCGTCCACAGGTCGAAATCCTCCGGCCCAATGTCCAGAGGTATGGCCAGATGGCGCAATCGCTTGACCGTGAAGGCATCGTGCTCCAATAAGAATCGCTCATATCTGTCGCCAGGGTCGCTCACTTCTTCTGCGCCCGGCTTCGAAGAAATCATGCGACAGACGTAATGGCCTGTCGCGTCATCGCGCACGAATATCGAGACGCTTTCGGTATCGAGCGCCCCGGCGATCTGATTGACTATCAGTTGGTAAAGCTGGTTTATATTTTTTGCCGCGCGGGCTTCCTGTCCCAGGTCGAAGAGTATGCGGCGTTCGTCATAACGCGCGGGCGAAAAGTAACGGTCGAGCCAGGGCGCTACGTACCGCTTCACCGCGAGATGAAGCAACCAGAAGAGAGGCAAAAGCAGGAGCAAAATAACAAAGTCTGCGCGCTTCCCCAATCGGTCGAAGAATGCTGCGCGGCCTCCGCTCATCAGCCAGAGCAATGCGCCGCCTGCAATCAATAATTCCACGAAGAACAATCCGCGCGCGACCGTGAGATGCCGGCGCAAGCGCCGTACCTTACGCGAGAGTTGCTTGATTCTCGGACGAGAGATGCGCGGAAAGATTCTCATGTATCGAGTCTAGTCCAAAGATTTTCATACGTCGAGGCCCGAGCGGAATGCGAAATGCGGGTTTCGGCATGCGGATTAATTTCGGCTCGCGCGCATCCTCAAGGTAGCCTTAAGACTGCCCCGCGTTCCGCATTCCGCAATCGGATCATTCATAGCGAAGCGCTACCATAGGGTCTACGCGCATGGCCCTTCGCGCAGGGATGATGCATGCCGCAATCGCCACCGTCACGAGCAACAACGCTATGCTTGAGAAAGTCATGGGGTCTGTCGCGCTCACTCCGTATAGCAAGCCCTCCATCACTCGCGTAAGCGCAAAGGCCGCTGCAAGACCGATGAGCACCCCTGCGATTGCCAGAGTTATGCCTTGCTTTATCACCATCCTGAGGATGTCGCTTCGTCCGGCCCCGAGCGCCATTCGTATCCCTATCTCGTGCGTGCGTTGAGCGACTGAATAACTCATCACGCCGTAAATCCCTATCCCGGCCAGCATCATCGACACTCCGGCGAACAGGCCGAGCAACAGCATCGAAAAACGCGCCTGCCAGAGTTGTTCTGCGATCACATCTTCCATAGTAGCTATGCTTGAGATGGGCGCGTCTTTTTCAATCGCCCATACTTCGCGCCGCACCGATGGGGCAAGGCTCGTCGCATCGGATGCCGTCCGAACTACCAGCGTGAGGTATGAGAAATGAGGCGCAGGATTGGTGAGGTATGAAGCCTCTTGCCGATAAGGCAGGTATATTTCACTCTCCGCCTCCTGGGACCACTCTTCCTGTTTCACATCCCTTGCGACTCCGACGACCGATAGCCAGGGGTCATCGGATTCCAACGCCCCTATTTTTATACGCTTCCCTATTGCCTCCTCGCCCGGCCAGTAACGGAGGGCAAGCGCCTCATTGACGATGACCGCGCCCGGAGCATTCAGGTCGTCTCGTTCGTCGAAGTCGCGCCCCCTTAGAGCTATGCCCATAGTGCGAAAATAACCCGGCTGCGCGACGCGATAAGCGGCTCTCGGGCGGGCGGCAGGTGTCGTGGGAGGTTGACCTTCCATAGAAAAACTGCGCCCCCAGCGATCTCCGGCCAAAGGCAGATGATTTATCGCGCTCGCAGACCTGACTCCGGGCAAAGACTCAATGCGTTCGATCAACCGGCGGAAGAAGGCTTCGCGTCGAGGGCCTGGAGAATGATTCGTTCCGGCAACCGATACTTTCATCGTCAGAAGGTTTTCGGCATCGAATCCCGGATCTATGGCTCTCAGACCCGCAAAGCTTCTTATCATCAACCCGGCACCTGTCAATAAGACTAGAGCGAGGGCTATCTCGGCTATCACAAGCAGGCTGCGCAGGCCGCCTCCGCTCTGCGACTGACGGCTGCTCTCCTTTAGCGTCTCGTTGAGGTCAGGCTTCGAAGCCTTGAGCGCAGGCACAAGGCTGAAAAGCACGCCTGTGATTAGCGACAAAAGCAGGGTGAACCACAACACTCCGCCATCAATGCCTATGACCTGCTGACGCGGCAGAATGTCTTCAGGCATACCGGCCACGAAGGACCGAACGCCCCACAAAGCGAGCAAGAGTCCTGCTCCGCCTCCCAACAGAGAAAGCAGGAGGCCCTCGGTCAACAACTGGCGCACTAATCGAAATCGCGCCGCGCCAAGAGCCAGACGGACGGCTATCTCGCGCCGCCGCGCGCCCGCTCGCACAAGCATCAGGTTTGCCACATTTGCGCAGGCCACTGCGAGCACGAACGCAACAGCGCCGAGCAGGACGAGCAATGCCGGGCGCGCGTCTCCGACTATCTTCTGGTGAAGGGGCACGACCCTTACGCCATTTTCGGTGTGCGATTCGGGATAAGCCTGCGCGATGCGTTGAGCGATTGCATCCATTTCGACTTGCGCCGTCTCACGAGAGACGCCCGGTTTGAGTCGTGCAAACACACGCAGTGAACGCCCGCCTCTGCTGTTCAAACGATTGCCGAGCGGCAAGGGTGCCCACATCTCGGCTTTCGTCGCCCAGAAGAGAGGAAATTCAAACCCTTCAGGCATGACGCCAACCACAGTGTAGCTCACGCCGTCGAGAGTGAGCGTCTGCCCTATTATGCCTGGGTCGCCGCCGAACCTTCGCTGCCAGAGTCGGTGGCTCAAGACGACGACCGGCGCTGCCTGAAGGTCATCGTCTCCCGGAAGGAATGCGCGCCCAAGCCTGGGCTGGACGCCGAGCATAGTAAACAGGTTATCGGTTGCGCGCACGGCCTGAAGCTGTTCGGGCTGTTCTCGGCCCGTCAGGTTCGGTCCCCACATCTCAGCCGCAGCCATCTCTTCGAAGACCTGATTCTGCTCTCTCCAATCGTTGAAATCTGCGGGCGAAACGGGACTCGTCCCCCCGTGAAGAGCGACCACGAGGCGGTCAGGCTCCGTGTATGGCAACGGCCTGAACAGCACGGCGTTCACAACGCTGAAGATAGCAGTGTTCGCTCCTATGCCGAGAGCCAGCGTGAAGACGGCCACAAGCACGAAGCCCGGCTTCTTTATCAATATTCGAATCGCATATCGCAAATCTTGGAATAACGTATCCATAGTCGGTTGCCCTTTTTGTCCGTCGTCAGTTGTCAGTCGTCAGTTGTTCTTTGTGTCGAGGTCTCGCCAAAAGCCATCCGATAACTGACCACTTACCACCGACCACTGACCACTGCCTATTCGTATCGGAGTGCCACCATCGGATCGACCTTCGTAGCGCGGCGCGCGGGGATGTAGCTCGCCAGAATCGCCACACCTAAGAGCGCAAGAGATGTGGCTGCGAAGGTTACGGGATCGGTCGCGCTTATGCCGAACAACAACTTCGACATCACCCACGTAACTCCGAACGCCCCCATCAATCCCATGACCATTCCTATTAATGCCAGCTTCGCCCCATGCCCCACGATCATCTTCAACACGTCTCCGGGTCTCGCGCCAAGCGCCATGCGTATGCCTATCTCATGCGTGCGTTGGGTCACCGATTGCGAGATCACTCCGTAGACGCCGACCGCCGCCAGCACCAGCGCCATGACGGCGAATATGGCGAACAACCACGAATAGAGGCGCGATTGCCAGACTGACCGCGAGAGAACTTCTTCCATAGTTCTGATCTGGTAAACCGGCAGGTCGCGTTCGATTTCCCATATCTGACTGCGCACCGCGCCCGTCATGTTCGACGGATCCAGGGCCGTTCTAATCACAAACGTCATGGAAGAGACCGCGAATTGCTGATGGGGTACGTAGACCCCCTCGCGTATCTGGTTGTCGAGACCGTAATGCCTTACGTCGTTGACAACCCCCACGACCGTGCGCCAGGGCGATTTTGATTCATGGTCTCCATACTTCAACCGCTTGCCGATAGGGTCATCACCCGGCCAGTAACGGCGGACCATGGTTTCATTGACGATCACCACTTCGGGCGATTTCTCTTCGGCGTCAAGTTCGTTGAAGTCCCGCCCCTGAAGCATGCGTATGCCCATCACGCGGAAGTAATCGGGCGAGACTACTCGCTGATTGGCTACGGGTATCTGCCCCGGAGGATGAGGCGGCGTTCCTTCGACCGTGTATCCCATCCCCCAGTTGCTGCCTCCCATCGGGAGATTCGATACCGCCGATGCGCTCTCTACTCCCGGCAACGCCTTCACTCGTTCGAGCGCCTGCTGATAAAACTGTTCGTAGTATGCGCGCTGCTGTTTTACATCATCGAATTTCGCGCTCGGCAGCGAGACGCGCATGGTCAGGACGTTTTTCGAATCGAATCCGGGATCGACTTTTTGAAGTTGCAGGAACCCTTTCATCATCAACCCTGCGCTTATCAGCAGTACCAGAGCGAGAGCGATTTCCGCAACAACGAGCAGACTTCGCAGGCGGTGATGGCCGCCCCCTGCGCTCCCACGGCCTCCGCTCTCCTTGAGCGACTCGTTCAAATCGACCCTCGATGCCTGAAGCGCGGGCGCGAGTCCGAAGATCAATCCTGTGGCGAGCGAGATCAAAAGGATGAATCCGAGCACTCGGAGGTCGATATCGAAATTGATCCAGAAGGGTATGTCTTCGGGAATAGAGGTAAGCAGAAGATCCCTGCCCCATCGCCCTAATACCAGCCCCGATGCGCCGCCTATAAGAGCGAGCAATATGCTTTCGGTGAGCAACTGCCGGATCACTCGCCAGCGCCTCGCTCCGAGCGCAGCGCGTATAGCCATCTCCTTCTGGCGAGAGGCCGCACGCGCAAGCATGAGGTTCGCGACATTGGCGCAGGCTATCAGGAGGACGAATCCGACCGCCGCTAAAAAGAGCAGCACGGCAAGGCGCGCATCTTCGACATAGAGATCGCGCAATGTAGTCACAACGACTCCCACATCGGCCTTGTCTTTGAATTGCTGACCGAGCCTCCTGGCGATGGTGTCAATATCGGCGTATCCCTGTTCGAGCGTTACACCCGGCTTCAATCGCGCGACGACGCTATAGGAATAATTGCCCCGGCCCGTTTCTTCGGGGTCGAGCGCAAGGGGCACCCACAAATCTGCGTTTTCGGGGAACTGAAATCCGGGCGGAAGGATGCCCACTACTGTGCGGCTCACACCTTGAAGCGTCAGTTGTTGTCCGAGTATATTCGGGTCCGCGCCGAATCGCCTCTGCCACAGGCCATGGCTCAGGATGACAACCTTGTCGCCGGCGGGTGTATCTTCTTCAGGACGAAAGTCGCGGCCCGCGACCGGCGCGACACCGAGCACGGAAAAAAGGCTTGCCGATACCGAGGCCCCTGATATGCGCTCAGGCTCTCCTCG
Organism: Blastocatellia bacterium; assembly: GCA_022615215.1. GTDB lineage: Bacteria > Acidobacteriota > Blastocatellia > UBA7656 > UBA7656 > JAKEHD01. The sequence continues at coordinate 3,172 of JAKEHD010000543.1, read as the reverse complement.
GCCTGTCAGGTTGAAGCTTCCTTCATCATAAGCCGCCATGTCTTCGAAGGTTTGGTTTTGATCTCGCCAGTCAACGAAATCGGGATAAGCGACCGACAACCTTTCGAGTCCGACGTTTAGAGCCGTTTCATTTATGTCGACCAGTCGCTCGGCATTCTTGTATGGAAGCGGCCGAATCAAAAAGCCGTTGACGATACTGAATATGGTCGTATTTGCCCCGATTCCTAAAGCAAGCGTGAGCACGACGACGACGGCAAAGCCAGGCCGTTTGAGCAGTGTACGAAAGGCGTATCGTATGTCCTGCCAGAGAGTATCCATGTCTTTCCTCCAGGTTTCTTCCGATTTCCTCTAACAACTACGCATCGCTTCGCGCGCAGAACGCGAAATAATTGACCACTGACCACTGCTTATTCGTACCTCAGCGCCACCATGGGGTCGACCCTGGTTGCGCGATGGGCAGGAATGTAACTTGCCAGAAGCGCCACTCCCGCGAGCGCGAGCGAAGTGACCGCAAAGGTAAAAGCATCGGTCGCGCTCACCTCGAATAGCAAACTCGACATAACGCGGGTCAGCGCGAATGAAGCTGCCAGTCCTATCACCACGCCCGCAAACGCAATGATCATTCCCTGTTTGATTATCATCCTGAGCACGTCGCGCCGCGTAGCGCCTAACGCCTGTCGTATGCCTATTTCGCGAGTCCGCCGCGTGACCGAGTAAGACATCACGCCGTAGATTCCCACCGCCGCAAGAATCAAAGCTACGGCGGCAAACAATCCCATCAGAAGCATATTCAAACGCCTTTGCGCGGTGGTCTCCGATAGTATCTGTTCCATAGTCTGAATGTTCGCCACAGGCAAATCCTTATCGAGCGACCAGACCGTATCGCGCAGGGTCGAAGCCAGAGCAAGCGGATCGCCCGCCGCGCGCACAACCACGTACATCGAGCGAAAAGGAGCCTGAGCGTAGGGCAGATATGATTCGATTCTGATGGTGCGGTCAAGCCCCTGACGGCGAGTGTCGCGCACAACCCCGACTACCGTCATCCAGGGACTGTTCGAATCCGGATCGCCATACTTGAATCGCTTGCCTACGGGGTCCGTGTCGGGCCAGTAGCGACGGGCCATGGCCTCGTTGATTACCACAACCTGCTCGGCGTCGGGACCGTCCTGTTCGGTGAAGGTGCGGCCCTGCGCGAGAGCCATCCCCATAGTCTTGAAATAATCTGGAGTCACCGTATCATAAGGCACTTCGAGGCGCTGGGCTTCCGGCTCAGGCGCTCGGCCCTCCACGCTGAATATGGTTGAGTTCGTAAGTTCGGGCAGCAGTATTTGACTTGTAGAGCCGACCGACTCTACGCCCGGAACGGCCGCGAGGCGTTCTTCGAGTTGTTTGTAAAAAGCCTTGAGGCTTGCGCCATCTGCATACTTGGATCGCGGCAGAGAGAGGCCCACTGTAAGCAACCGGTCACTATTAAATCCCAGATCGACCTGATACACTCGCTGGAAACTTCTGATCATAAGTCCGGCCCCGATCAGAAGCATAAGGGCGATGGCCATCTCGAATACTACAAGAAGGCTGCGGATGCGCTGCCCTTGAACGCCGCCCGTCTCAGTGCGTCCGCCTTCTTTGAGCGTTTCGTTCAGTTCGGGTTTCGACGCTTGCAGAGCAGGCACAAGGCCGAAGATGAATCCTGTGAGCAGCGAAACAAAGAGCGTGAAACCGAGCACGCGCACATCCAGATCGGCGTTCTCCATGCGCGGCAAATCGGCAGGGCTTATCGCGACGAGCGCGTCTACGCCCAACGTCGCAAGCATTAGCCCTAATCCTCCGCCGAGCGCCGCAAGCAGAAGGCTTTCGGTCAGCATTTGCCGTATGATGCGCCAGCGCCCGGCCCCCAGCGCCGTGCGAATGGCGATCTCTTTTTGACGTTCGGCCGCCCTCGCGAGCAGGAGGTTGGCTACATTTGCGCAAGCTATCAACAATACAAAGGCTACGCTTGCGAGCAACACGAGAAGCGCGGGCCGGACTTTGCCGACCACCTGATCGTGCAGAGGCACGATGTTTATGCCATAGCCCGCGTTCGATTCAGGATACTGCTGTTCGAGGCGGCCGGCGATGGTGTCCATCTCGGCCTGCGCTTGCGCAGGAGTAACGCCGGGCCTCAGTCGCCCTATCACGGGCAGCCAGAAAGAACTGCGCGCAGCCTTCAGTCGCTCGCTCGGAGCCAGAGGATCCCACATCTCCGCATCTTTGGGGAACTGAAACCCGACGGGCATGACTCCCACTACCGTAACGATACGTCCGCCAAGAGTCAGTGTGCGTCCGAGTAAGTTCGAGTCCCCGCCGAAGCGACGCTGCCAGAGACCGTGACTGAGGATCACAACATTGTCTTTGCCCGGCGTCTCTTCTTCGGCAGTAAAGCCGCGGCCGAGCGAGGGGCTTGTGCCCATAATCTGAAAGAAGTTCGCCGACACGCTCGCGCCGCGCAACTCTTCAGGCTCACCCGTTCCGGTCAGGCTCTGTCTCCAACTTCTGAACCCTGCCATGCCCTCAAAGACCTGATTCTGGTCCCGCCAATCGATGAAGTTGGGATATGAAGTTATATCTTCGCGAATCCCCTGACGGCGGTTGTCGAGCCAGACCATTGCGAGGCGATCAGGTTCCGTGTAAGGCAGCGGGCGCAATATAACCCCGTTGACGACGCTGAAGATCGCCGTGTTTGCGCCAATCCCCAAAGCAAGCGCCAGCACAGCCACGACCGTAAAGCCGGGCCTTTTAATCAATGTCCGAAATGCATATCGCAGGTCTTGAAATAAATTGTCCATAGCCGGTCGTCCTTTGATCGATGAGCGCGGAACGATGAATGATTACTTGCGTCTACCTTCACTCTGAATTCATCGTTCCGCGCTCATAATTCACAAGCAGTGGTCAGTGACCAGTAGTCAGTGGTCAGTTGCTCTTTTATGGTTCCGGCTGAATGCCAACATAACAACAAACAATTGATGAAAGAATCAGTAAGTCGTTTCCTTCCTGTGTCAGGGTCTCAGATGAAGCTATACTGCGCGCGGCATGGAATGACAGTTTTGAGCGAAGATACCATCGGCTTTAGCCGCATGGAGTTTCAGTTTTTGCCTAAAGAGCTTGGTAGTAAAAGCAAGATACCATCGGCTTT
>JAKEHD010000542.1 GCA_022615215.1 Blastocatellia bacterium | reverse complement strand
GCAGCCAAAGCGCCGCCGCTTGCGGCGCACTCCAAATATGATTCCGCGATGAAAAAGTTTCATTTTATCCCGCGCGCAGTATACATCTACTGATCACCGACCACCGACCACTGCCGTCTAGTCGGCCTTTTTACGTATGAATGCAGGGACGTTTAAATCATCATGCTGGCTGTGATCGGACGGGCCGCCCTCGCGCGGGCCGCCTCCTCGGGGAGTAGTCCCCGTCGGCTGCGGACCTGTGAATGTATGCGCAGGCTCGGCCGGCGCTGCGGCTTTGTCGAATCCCGTGGCGATGACGGTTATCTTCATCTCGTCGCCCAGGCGGTCGTCAAGCACTGCGCCGAATATTATGTTTGCATCCGGGTCGGCCGAATCGTGTATCGTGGACATTGCTTCGGCGACCTCGAAGAGCGTGAGGTCTGTGCCGCCGGTCACGTTCACGAGCAAGCCCTTGGCGCCTTCTATCGAGGCTTCTTCGAGCAGCGGGCTTGAGATTGCCCGCTGGGTTGCCTGCACAGCGCGCTCTTCGCCCGATGCGGCCCCCGTGCCCATAAGCGCCATCCCCATGCCCGCCATAATGGTCTTCACGTCTGCGAAATCGACGTTTATCAATCCCGGCACGGTGATGATGTCGGATATGCCTTGCACCGCCTGGCGCAGAACGTCGTCTGCGAGCTTGAAGGATTCCAGGAAGGGCGTCCCCTTGGTCACCGCGCTCAACAACCGTTCGTTCGGAATCGTTATGACCGTGTCTACGCATTCGCGCAACTCGTTGAGACCCTGTTCGGCCTGGCGCTGACGGCGGCGGCCCTCGAAGCGGAACGGCTTTGTGACGACCGCGACCGTGAGGGCTTCGAGTTCTGTCGCAAGGCTTGCGATTATCGGCGCTGCGCCCGTGCCCGTGCCCCCGCCAAGCCCCGTCGTTATGAAGACCATGTCGGCCCCTTCTATGGCCTCGATTATCTTTTCGGTGTCTTCGAGCGCGGACTGACGGCCGACTTCGGGGTCGCCGCCCGCGCCAAGTCCCTTTGTGAGCTTTTCGCCTATCTGGAGTTTGATCGAGGCTCTCGAACTCTTCAGAGCTTGAAGATCGGTGTTGACGACCAGGAACTGGACTCCCTCGATTCCGGTCTCGATCATTCGATTTATTGCATTGCCGCCGCCACCGCCGATGCCTACCACTTTTATGTTGGCCCCGTTGAAGGATATTATAGGTTCATCGAAGGTTATCTGTTTGCGGCTCTCTCTACGTTCATCTGTTGACATTATGGGTGCCTCCTGCAAACTTGAATTAGCAACCGGGCAAGCGATATCTGAGGTGAAGGAGATCGCTCACTCAAAGGAATTGGAATTTCTCAAATCGCAAAGACTCGCCTCTTCGGTCAGCGAGCTTCGACAAATACGGAAGACGATTTCGCCTGGGACTTCTTTTCCTCACATGCACACTGCCGCCCCTGCGGGCGCTGGGGTCGGGCGTCCATCGCAATTGGGGTTCTCTTAGCAGTGCCTTTAAGGTCAGCAACCGATTGCTACAATATGTGGTGGACCTGGTCTCTGAAGACACACGGCATAGTAGCACAGTCGCCTTGCGCCCACAACTATTTTTTCGGCAGGTTTGAAACATTTTTTTACCCGTCTCACCCGAACAGACGCCTGAAGAAACCCACCTGTTTCGGCGCGCTGTCCTTGAGCGAGTGTATCTTCTTCTGGTTGACTTCCTTGTGAAAGCCGTAGAGCAGGGTTCCCACTACGGTCGCGTAAGCGGGAGAGTCTATATCGCTTGTAAGCCCGCCGACGAAATCCGGCATGCCATGACGCGCCGGAAGGTCGAAGACCTGTTCGGCCATCTCGACTATGCCGTCCATGAGCGAACCGCCGCCCACGAGCACGACGCTCGAAAGTATCTGCCGCTCGAACCCGGCGCGTTTCACTTCTTCTGCGGCGAGGCTGAAAATCTCTTCGGCGCGCGGCTGAAGTATCTCGCAGAGTATCTGGCGACTGAGCAGGCGCGGCTGGCGGCCTCCCACCGAAGGCACCTCGACCATCTGGCGGCTTTCGTGATCGGCCATCAGAGCCGCAAGCGCGCAGCCTTCGCTCCGCTTCATGCGCTCGGCTTCGGGCACGGGCGTCCTCAGCCCCACCGCTATATCGTTGGTAAAATGGCTGCCTCCCGTAGGGAAGACGGCCGTATGGCGTATGGCATCGCGGAAATATATGGTCAGATTGGTTATGTCCGCCCCGATGTCTAACATGGCGGCACCGTACTCTTTTTCATCGGGCGTGAGGGTCGCTTCGCTCACGGCCACATGGCTGACCACCGTATCTATGACCGTCATGCCTGAGCGATTGACCGATGTAATGACGTTCTGGCGCGCGGTTATGGGCGAGGTGACCACATGCACTGCGGCCTCAAGTCGCATCCCTAGAAAGCCTATGGGATTGCCTATGCCGTCCTGCCCGTCGACCGTGAATTCCTGCGGGAGCACGTCTATGATTTCGCGGTCGGTCGGCACGCTCACGGCCCGCGCCTGTTCTATGACCCGGTAGACGTCTTCTTCGGAGATTTCGCGATTGCGTCTGCTGATGGCGATCACGCCGCGAGAGTTTATCCCGCGCACGTGAGCGCCGTTCAGGCTCACGTAGACCGCATCGATAGGAAGGCCGCACATCATCTCGGCCTCCTCGACCGCATGTTTTATCGCCTCAACCGTAGCTTCTATGTTGACGACGACTCCTTTGCGCACGCCGCGCGAAGGAGCGCGGCCGACGCCGATGATTTCCATCTGATCGTTTTCAATTAATTCGCCTGCGACCGCACGGACTTCGGTTGTGCCTATGTCGAGCGCAGCGATGTGTTTATGTCCCTTTGACATCTTTAATCCTCCGGCCCTGGACTACGATAATATGCGTGATGCTTCCTGTGCAGGGGTGCGGGGGTGCATGGGCGCAGGGGGTTCTGGCTCCCTTGCTCCCTTGCTCCCCTGCTCCTCTGCATCCCTCATGCATCACTTCCTCTTTTCTTCCTGCCGAACAGCCTTCTCTTTGCCGGGGGCGGAGAAGTTCAATACTATGCGGTCTGTTCGCGCCACATCGATGAAACTTATGTTGTCGGCATTCGCAATCAACTGCTCGGGGGACTGCACCTTGAAACGGTTGAGCATTTCGGTGTCGCCCTGCTTGATGGCCGCGAGCACCTGTATGGCCGTCTGAAACCTGTTGCGGAAATCCTGGTCGCCGACGTGTATCATTATGGTCGAGTTGGCGAGTTGCAATTTTACATGCTCCGTAAAAGTCAGGTCTATCTCGTCGAGCAGGTTCCAGAGCGGGTTCGGCTCTTTCTTGAATTCCTCTTCGATATGTTTGTATATCTTTATGCGCTCGCGGTTCTGTGCGGGGACGACCCGCGAGCGGTCGTCTTCGACAAGCCCTGTCATGATGGGCGGAATCGACAGCCCCTCGCCCGATAGCTCGCCCCTCAAGTTGATGTCGTCGCCAAGCTCTACCCCGTCTTCATCGAGCCATACGAGCGCGTTCGATTTGCGGCGCGCGAGCACTGCCGGTCTCCGCTCGACCACCGTGACGGAGATCCCGTCCGGGAGCACGCGCGCGACCGTCGCCGTGCGCACGCGGACGAGTGATTCGACCTTTTCCCTGACGTTTGCAATGTCGAGACCGAGCAACTTCGTTTGTCCCACAGAGCGGCGAACCGTCTCTTCTATATCGGCTCGCAGTTTGGGGCTTGAGGCATCGACCTCTATGCGGCCCAACTCGAAGAGGCTTGAGTCGGCCACCGCATTGTAGCCCCATATCACGAGCAGTACGGCGACAAGTACCGCTGCGGGCTTTGCGAACCCGACCGCAGATTGCAGGTATTTGAGGAAAAAAGTCTTCCTTTTGAACAGGTTTCCGCCCCGTGACGTGCGCGCGCGCTTGACGCGGCGCGATGTGCGCGGCGTGACTACCTGTGCGCGTAAGCTGGATACTCCTTTTTGCTTTATAGCCAAAGCGATACCTCCCGGCCGGATGTGGGGCGAAGGTGTGAAAGGAAAACATAAGACGGGCAAAGAGCGATGAAACGCTTTTGCCGATTCAGTTGCTTGCCCTTTCAACCTTTCATCCGGTCGTATCCTCCAGAATCCTGAGTAATTCCTCTCCTGCTTGCCAAACATTGCCCGCTCCTAGCGTCAAGACGAGATCGCCGGGCTGTGCGATCTCTTTGAGCCTTCGAGCCGCGTCCGCCAGCTTGCCTGTGTACTCGACGTGGCGGTGGCCGAATCGTTCGATTTTTTCGGTCAGCGCGCGGCTGGTTATTCCTTCTATGGGGTCTTCGCTGGCCGCGTAAATGTCGCTTACGATCAGCACATCGGCCCCGTAAAAAGAGCGCGCGAAATCGTCCATAAGGTCGCGCGTTCGCGTGTAGCGATGCGGTTGAAAGAGTGTCACAACGCGCCTCCCCGCAGTGCGCGCCGCCGCGAGCGTCGCCTTGATCTCGGTCGGATGGTGGCCGTAATCGTCTATAACCATCACGCCGCTCCTCTCGCCTTTGATCTGAAACCTGCGCTCGGCACCCGGAAACTCGCAGAGCGTGCGCGCGATCTCTTCGAAGGCGATATCGAGATCAAGCCCGACCGCGACCGCCGCAAGCGCGTTGTAGATGTTATGAAGCCCCGGCACCCGCAGTTTTATCCTTCCCATCTCGCGCCCGAATGCGCGGACGGTACACTCCGACCCGAAGCTCTTATCCATATCGACCTGCCAGGCCGATATATCGGCCTGGGCCGCCATCCCGTAACTGATCGTCCGGCGAGTGATCTGCGGGATGATCGCCTGCACGTTCTGGTCGTCGAGGCAAAGGACTATGGTTCCATAGAACGGCACGCGATTGACGAAGGCGGCGAAACAATTCTTGATCTCTTCTATGCCATCGCAAAAGAAGTCCAGGTGGTCGCTGTCGATGTTCGTCAGCACGGCGATCGTCGGCGTGAGGCAGAGCAGCGACCCGTCGGATTCGTCGGCCTCGACCACTATGTAATCCCCTCGTCCCATCCTCGCGTTCGACCCCAGCGAAGCCACGCGGCCTCCGACCACGACCGCCGGGTCAAGCCCCGTGCCCGTCATAAGGTGAGCGATCATAGAAGTCGTAGTCGTTTTGCCATGAGTGCCCGCGACCGCTATGCCGTGCCTGTAGAGGCGCATCAACTCGGCCAGCATCTCCGCGCGCGGAATGATGGGAATTAGCCGCTGCCGCGCCGCGATCAATTCGGGATTGTCCTCTCGTATGGCCGAAGATATGACGACGACATCGGCCTCCTCGACGTGCTCGCCGCTGTGACCTTCGAATATGGTCGCGCCGAGCGATTGCAGACGTTCGGTGATCGGCGAGAGCTTCATATCGCTCCCGCTCACGCGGAAGTTTGCCCCCAGCGACAGCAACACTTCGGCTATGCCGCTCATTCCTATGCCGCCTATGCCGACCAGGTGTATATGTCTGATACCTCGAAATAGCATCTTCAGTCCGTCGTCCGTTTTGGAGTGCGGTGACTTGTCACCGCTTTTCTGGCTCCGACTTGTCGGAGCCAATCTAAACCCTAGTGCAGTGACAAGTCATAGACGAAATCGTCACCGCTACGAAATCTGCGACAAAGGGTATTACACTATCGTCGCAGCACTCCAAGACAAGTGCGATTACCGGGAGTCGATACATATTTTTATCATCTGTCAATTCCAGCATAATTGAGCACTAATGACTGCGAATCAACGATAAAGCCAGATCGACTGCGCGCCCGGCCGAATCCGGGCGTCCGAGCGCGCGGCTGGCTTCTTCCATTCGATCTATCTCTTCAGGGCGCTCGATGAGGCGAATTATCTCTTCGGCCAGCCGTTCGGGCGCAAGCTCCTTTTGAACTATCATGCGAGCGGCCCCGGCGCGCTCGAACGCTTGGGCGTTCTTTCGCTGATGGTCGTCGGTCGCAAAAGGGAAGGGAATGAAGATGGCCGCCTTCCCCGCAGCGGCGACCTCTGCCGCAGTTGTGGCCCCCGCTCTGCAAACGAGCACGTCCGCGCGCTCGAAATGTTTCGCCATATCATTAATAAATGGCTTCACTTCCGCCCCTTCGAATCCCGCCTCCCTGTAGCGGCGGCTTATCTCCTCAAAATCGCGCTCGCCGGTCTGGTGCGTGATCGTGAGCGCATCCCGCTTCGAAGCCAGCAGCGGGAGAGCTTCCGCCATAGCCATGTTTATGGCGTGCGCGCCCTGGCTCCCTCCGAATATCAAAACATGCACCTTCTCTCCCCGCTCTTTTTTTTTCAAGTCGGCGAAATCGCCCCTGACGGGATTGCCCGTTACATGGCCTCGCCCTCGAAAATATTTTTGCGCCTCTTCAAACGTCAACGCAGCCGTATCGACGAAGCGTGCGAGCACGCGATTTGTGAATCCCGGCATCGCGTTAGGCTCGACGACCATAGTGGGCCTTCTCGAAAGCGCCGCCATCAAGAGCACAGGCCCGGATGAGTAGCCGCCCACGCCTATCACAACGTCGGGCCGGAATCGCCTCAGCAGACGGAGCGCGCTGATGAAACTCATCGGCAGCCCGATCAGCGATTTCGTTCTTTCAAATAGCGATACTCCCTTGAGCGCGCCCACCCTTATCAATTCCAACTCGAAGCCCTCGCGCGGGACGATCTTCGATTCCAGTCCTCGCGGCGTGCCGACAAAGAGTATCGCGGTCTCCTTGTCCCTGCGCTTGAGTTCGCGCGCAATCGCCACGCCCGGAAATATGTGCCCGCCTGTTCCGCCTGCCGCGATGATGACTCTCATAATCAACGATGAGCGATGAGCGATGAACGATGAATGGCGGACGCAGTGTTCATCATTCATCATTCATCATTCCGCGTTTCTCCCTACGTTCTCGCGTGCTTCGAGATGTTGAGCAGCACTCCCGTTGCGAACAGGCTTATGGCGAGCGACGAGCCGCCGTGACTGATGAAAGGCAGCGGGATGCCTTTTGTCGGCACGAGCGATAGCGTCACGCTTATGTTGAAGAACGCCTGGATCGTAATCATCGCCGTCAGCCCTACGGCCAGCAACTGACCGAACGTGTCGGGCGCAAACCGCGCCGCTCTGAGTCCTCTGAGCGCCAGAACTGTAAAGAGCAAAACTACGGTCGCGGCCCCTATCAATCCCAACTCTTCGCCTATGACCGCGAATATGAAATCCGCGTGCGGCGAGGGCAGATAAAAGAGTTTCTGTTTGCCTTCTGCGAAACCCAGCCCGTCTAGCCCGCCGCTTCCGATTGCGATCAGCGATTGGACTACCTGATAGCCGGATGTTTTCTGGTTCGCCCATGGGTCCAGAAAAGCCAGCAACCTCTGAAATCGCCAGGGCACGAACAGCAACATCCCCGCAAGTACGGGCGCTGCCGGAAGCGCAAGCAATGCGAGCCTGCGCACGGGCACGCCCACCTGAAACGCCATCACTACGAATACAAGCCCCATCGCCATGGCCGTGCCCAGGTCCGGCTCGGCCGCCACTAACACGATCATCGCTCCCGCAACTCCGGCCGCGGGCAGAAGAGTTTGCCTGATACTGCTCAGGTCTCTGGCGCTCCTTTCAAAGAAGAAGCTCAAAAAAAAGACCATGGCGAGTTTTGCGACCTCCGACGGTTGCAGCGAAAAATAACCGCCGTACCTTATCCACCTGTTCGCCCCGTTGATCTCCGGGAAAAAGAAGACCGCGAGCAGAAGCGCGAAGGTAACGATCAGAAAGGGGACGACCACTTCGGGTCTCTTGTAATGGCGATAATCCATGCGCATGCTGAAGGCCATCGCCGCAAACCCCAGGACGGCCCATAATCCTTGTCGGCCCAGGAAATAGAACTGGCTGTCGAAATTTTTCCGGGCCTGTATGGCCGATGCGCTGTAGACCATCACTATCCCGAACAGCGTAAGACCGAGCACGGTAGCCAGCAACACCTTGTCTATGGGAAGCCCTCGCCCGGACCCCGGCGCGTTCCGCCAGATTATGGAGTGCGGTGACTTGTCACCGCTTTTGGGCTGCGACGATAGAGTAATACCCTTTGTCGCGGCCAGTATATCTTTTATGGGCGCATCGCGGTAACAAGTCGTAGACATAATCTTCACCGCTTTAGAAAGCTGCGACAAGTCGCAGCACTCCAAAAATGTTTCGCTTTCACTCCGCCTGTCTCGATGCGCTTTCGGCGCGAGATTGCTCGAATATCCCTGTCACGACTTCTTTGAACACGCGGCCCCGGTGCTCGTAGTTGTCGAACATATCGAAGCTTGCGCAAGCGGGCGATAGCAACACCGTGTCGCCTGCGACGGCTTCCGCTTTCGATTCGAATACGGCGTCTTCCATAGAGTCCGCGCGCCGCATCTTTTGAACGCCTTCGAGTTGGCCGGCGATTTTATCGCTTGCCGCTCCGATCAATACTATATGCTTCACGCGCTCTCTTATGAGCGGCGCAAGCGTCGTGTAATCGCTGCCCTTGTCCGTCCCGCCGAGTATCAATATGACGTTGCGCTCGAATGCTTCGAGCGCCTTCACGGTCGAATCTACATTCGTCGCCTTCGAGTCGTTATAAAATCTTACGCCGTCGATTTCGGCCACAAACTCAATGCGGTGCTCGACTCCCTTGAATCGCCTCACAGCCTCGCGCAGAGCGGGCAGCAAGAAAGAAATCTTCATGTCGCTCTCACGCGCGCTGAAGGCGCAAAATGCGGCGGCGAGCGCAGCCATCACGTTTTCGACGTTGTGCATTCCCGGCAGAGGCATCTCGTCTAAAGAGAGTACCTCCGTATAGCTGCCGTCATCCGTGAGCATCGTCGTAAAAATCCGGCCGTCGCGTGCATATATTCCGGCCGGGTCGTTCGATAACGAGTCGCACCCGCGCGAACTGAAATAGACTTTTTGAGAAGGCACGCCGAGCGCGGCGATCATATCATTTATGCCTCGGTCACATCCATTGAGCACGGCCCAATCCGAATCCGTCTGATTCAAAAATATGTGATGTTTGGCCCGCGCGTAATCTTCAAGCGACGGATAGCGATCCAGGTGGTCGGGCGTTATGTTCGTTATGACCGCGACATTCGCTCTCAAACGCTCGATGGTCTCAAGTTGAAAGCTTGAAAGCTCGGCAACGGTCCACGAATCGTCGGTCGTCTCTTCGACAAGGCCCGTGAGCGCCGCGCCTATGTTGCCGCCGACTATCACGTGCGCTCCGGCCGCGCGCATCAACTCGCCCGTGAGCGCGGTGGTCGTAGTCTTGCCGTTCGAGCCTGTGATGGCGATCAATCGCCCGCGCATGAATCGCGCGGCAAGCTCCACTTCGCTTATGATCTCGACCCCTGCGCGGCGGGCCGCCTCTAGCGGCGCTATATTTGCGGGCACGCCCGGACTGAGCACTATCAGGTCCGCGCCCGTAAACATCGCTTCGGGGTGGCCGCCGAACGAGAGCATCACGCCGAGCGCGCGCAACTGTTCGGCTTCGCGCTCCAACTGCGATTCGGCTTTACGGTCATTGGCCGTCACCTTAGCGCCGCGCGCGATCAGCAAACGCGAGGCCGCCACGCCGCTGCGCGCGACCCCGACCACCAATACTTTTTTGCCCTCAAGTTCCATTCGATAATCAAGTCGCTATCTCAGCTTCAGGGTCGAGAGACTGAGCAGCGCGAACAGAATCGCTATTATCAAAAACCGGAAGACTATCTTGGGTTCCATGCGTCTTGAGAGTTCCGGCGGATACATTAACTCAAAGTGATGATGAAGGGGGGCCATCTTGAACACGCGCCTGCGAAACAGCTTGAACGCCGCGACCTGCAAGATCACCGACAACGCTTCGATGACGAACACGCCGCCTATCATCACGAGCAATAATTCCTGCTTTATCATCACCGCAATCGCGCCTATCGCCCCGCCGATTGCGAGCGCGCCCACATCGCCCATGAAGACTTCCGCAGGCGGCGCGTTGAACCACAAAAAGCCGAGGCTCGCGCCCGTGAGCGCGCCGCAAAATATAGTCAATTCCGAAACTGCCGCGTTGTGCTCCAAGCCGAGATAGCCGGCAAATATGGCGTGCCCGGTCACATAGGTGAATCCCGTGAGCGCCGCCGCTGTCACAGTGGTGACAGATATTGCCAAACCATCGAGACCGTCCGTCAGGTTGACGGCGTTTGAGAACCCGACCACTACGATCGGCGCGAAAATGAGCAAATATATCGGCCACCAGATTTCAGGGTTGAACGTCTTCACGAACGGCACGCTCAACTTCGTGCTGTAGGTGGTCAGGTACTTGAGCGCCAGCCCTATGGCCAGCGCGGAAGCGAATTGCAAGGCCAGTTTCTGCTTGCCTGTGAGACCGAGATTATGACGGCGCTTGATCTTCAAATAGTCGTCGGTGAATCCTATGGCACCGAACATCAACATCGCCCCGACCGCTATCCACACATAAGCGACCGCCAGGTCCGACCAGAGCAGGGTCGAGACCGAGACAGCCATAATGATCAGCACCCCGCCCATGGTGGGCGTTCCGCTTTTGGATTGGTGTGTACGCGGCCCTTCTTCGCGTATCTGCTGGCCGATCTGAAATTTTTTCAGTGTTCTTATCATTCGCGGTCCGAGAAAAAGGCTTATGACCAGGGCCGTTATGGCCGCCCACGCCGTCCGAAACGTGACCTGATCGAACAGGCGCAGAAACGAAAGGCTATCATGCACATCCTGAAATAGTCTCAAGTAATAGAGCATCCCACAGCCCTTTGAAAGTAAAAAGTGAAAAGTAAAAAGCGCGGAACTACTGACCACTGATTATACTCTGCGCGGCATGGATTGAAACTTTTCATCAAG
>JAKEHD010000541.1 GCA_022615215.1 Blastocatellia bacterium | reverse complement strand
TCGGCGCACTCCACATAAGCGTTCCTCTCTGGAAATACTTTCATTTTGCCCCGCGCGCAGTGTAACCGTTCTTTTCGCTTCAGTGATCGGCCCTTTGCAGGTCTCTATCTCAAACGGTTTGATCTTACTCTTACCGCGCTACGCGATCAAGTTTACATCGATGCTTTTCGATCTATACTCTTTGTGTTATGGCCCGGTTGGAAATCAACCTGAACAACGGACAACGGACGATTCGTTGATTTCGATTTTTACTTGATCGTTCCTTTGCCGAACACGACCTTTTTCGGCCTGTCCTTTCGTTCTTGAATCTTCTTCAGGAATGATTCCAGAGACTCAAGCGACAGGTCTGAGAGCGCATCTTTTTCGATGAAGAAATCGGTCCTGGCGTAGAGGTGCGACAGTATGCGCCACTCGGTCGTTTTAGGAAATTCCTGCGGCCCGGTCTTCTCAAGGAAGAGAATTCTGTATTCCCCTTTCTTATATGTGGGACCGACCCAGGCCGTCTCCGAGAAACGAAATTGCCCGCCTGCGGTTAATGGTCCCTTCAAACCTTTCAATACCTTTGCCACTGCGACCATAGGCCCATCCGAAGGAGTGGCGGTGTAGTCGGTCGATAGAATTTCAACGGCCACGACGGCTTCACTCGCCGCAATCAAGCCTTCGAAGGCGCGGGGTTCCTGCTGCAACGCGATAGTTCGCCCTCCCAACATCAAAACCCCGATAAGAATGACCGAACTGATGAAAGCCTTTTTTATCATGTCAGGTTCCTCCAATCTAACAGGGGTTCAGCCAGCGCAGGCCGAACAAAAGCGGCAAAAAGGAACGAGGCCCGCGCTATGCGAAGATCGCTGCCCTCGTGTGCTGATCGCAAGTCACTCGTTCATCATCTGCACCATAAGACGAATCTTTCTGAGCTTGTCCTCGCCAAGTCCCGCAATCTCATCCTCTTTTAACCACCCTTCGCCGATCAACCTGGCGAAAACAAACACCAGCACGGAGTAGCGATAATCGTATTTTTCATCCGTCTCCCCGCGCTGCTGAGTCAGAAAGTCGTGGAGCTGCCACATATCTTCGGGACCGACAATCCCCTCGGCCAGGCGGCGAGCTTCATCCGCGATGGCTTCGCACTCTCGCTCGTAAGCCTGCTTGAAAGCTCGTCGCGCGATGGCCTTTTCGCTCTTTGTCCACTTCTCGTGTTCCATGACTCTTCTCGCGCGGGCCCGCCGCGCGCCGGGTTCGTTTATCGTAAAGAGCGAGTTCGAATAGCAACCTCTCTTCCTCCAAGCAGCCATGCAGATTATCTTGTCGCCCAGGCAGACTATTGCGCCGTGTGTGTTAGCGTTTGCCTGTCTTTTCGGCTATGGCGACTACATGACCCTGCGTGCGGAAGAAGATAGTTCCTTCGGAGATGGCGGGCGTGGCCATGCATATCTCTCCCATCGCGTTTTTGGCCAGCACTTCGAATTTCGGCCCCGCCTTGATGACGTGAATATCTCCGTCTTCGCTCGAATAGTAAAGCTTCCCATCGGCCGCCACAGGCGATGCCGTGAAACCGGTCGTGCCCTCGCCGAGTCGCTCCTGATAGATACGATTGCCCGTGCGGGCCTCGAAACAACTGAGCACGCCGTTGTTTTTGCTGCTGTAGAGATAATCGCCGTAAACGAGCGGCGTTATCATGTATGCGCCGTCGCGCGGCAGGCTCCAGGCCACGTGCTTGTTGGAGGTGTTGTTCTCGGCGAGAGATATATCACCTTCGGCATTGAGGCGAATAGCGTAGATGGGTGCCAGTCGGCCGTGAGCATTGGTGATAAACACGAGGTCGTGAGCCACGATAGGAGTTGGCACAGGGATGTCCCCGCCGCCCCGGAGCCGCCATATCTCTTTTCCCGTTGCGGCGTCATATCCGCCTATGTGTTTGTAGCCGTTCACGAGAAGCAGAGTCCGACCTCCTGATCGATGGATAGTCGGGCTGCTCCATGTTGGAACCTCTTCGCGCGGCGTGCGCCATAGCTCGCGTCCGTCCTTGACGGCGAAGGCGGCGACAAAGGAGCCTTTCTGCACATCGCATTGCAGAAATACCTTGTCCTCGAAAATAATGGGCGAGCTTCCGAATTCCCACTGCGCTGCCGGAACCATGTAGTAGCCGGAATCCAACACGCCGAGGTCTTTCTTCCAGAGCAGCTTTCCATTCATGTCATAACAGTAAAGGCCCTCGGAGCCGAACATGACAACCAGATGCTTTCCGTCTGTAGCAGGCGTGGAACTCGCATGGGTCGACTTGGTGTGGCGTTTGATCTTTGGAACTCCCGTGTGGGCGACCCGCTGCCAAAGTATCTTGCCCGTTCGTTTGTCGAGACAGTAAACGACCCACTTATGAGCGGTATCGTCCTGAACCGAAGCGATGTCGCCGTAGAGACCCACCCTGAGTTTGGCGTTCGCCTCTCCGCTGATGGCTGTTGTGACGAAGAGCTTGTTACCCCATATAACAGGACTCGAATGGCCGAGGCCCGCTATGGGGGTCTTCCACTTCAGGTTCTCGCCCGCGGGCACGTTCCATCGCGTTGGAGCAGGGAACCCCTCGGCGATGCCGCTTGCGTTCGGGCCGCGAAACGAGGGCCAGTGAATATCCGGCGCAGATGTTCCTTTGCCCGATGAGACGGGAAGGAGTATTGCTAAGAGCGAAAGCAGGATGGTGAATCGGACGGCGCTACAATTCATCGATGATGCTCCTTTCATTATGAGTCGAGATTAGAGACGGCTGAAACAGGAAATATTCTGTCACGCTCAAGGCAAAAGTAAAAAGTAAAAAGGCAACTGTTCGGAAGGGGATAGGATTTTTCACCACAGAGGCACGGAGGCACCGCAGATAATGAGACGACTCTCTGTGTTCTCCGTGTCTCCGTGGTGAGGTTTTTGCTCGTCTGAACACTTACGGCAAAAGTACGGACCTTCCGTTTTTGACTTTTGCCTTTTACCTTTATAACGCCTTCTTTTTGTCTTTCGCTCTCGCAAGTCAAGTACCGGGCTGACTCTTTCAGGTTTCAAGCTGCTGCGAAGTCCGTATCCTTGCGCGTCTCCGGGTCGTGGAAAGCCAGCACTATATCTTCTTTGGGCACGCCTTCACGCACAAGGTCGGTGGCGATTCCGTCTTCTGTCCAATCTTCCTCTATCCAGAACTTGCCGTTGCGAATGCGAACATAGACCGTCATCCCACATACGCGCTCTTCATTCTGCCAGCCGACGTTCATCCAGATGTAATCCCCCTGTTCTTCGTTTATGACGAGAAAAGTCTCGACATCCGGCACAGGTTGGCGGCGACACAGTTCGACCTGCTCTGTCAGGATGCGTTTCAGCAGTTCGGCGTACTCCTTCAGTTTATCCATTGCACAATCTCCTCAGTTTTTAAGTTTACTACTATCAAAGGAAGCGGATGAGTGTTGATTATCAATTGTATAGCCTCTTTGCGAAAGAAGCCTTTGTAGGCCGTCTGGCTGATGGCCACATAAAGCTTGCGCTCAGGCGCAACTACTTTCAAAAAGCTGTGATAAATGTCGTATTGTCCAAGCGCCACTTTCAAATCCTGAAGTTTGGATGTGCCGACGAAACTTTTGACTTCGACGACGATTTTCACACCATTTCGTTCGGCCGCAAAAGGTCTTTCGGCAGCAAGATCAGCATATAACTTCAACTCTTTGTATTGAATAGTGAAAGGGTCGTGAGTAATCGTCCAGCCATCTTTTATCAGCGCGCTCTTCACCTCGTCGTGAATGATGTCGAGCCTGGGCATGGAAAAAGTATAAACGATGGCAAGAGCGAATCAAACGATGAAATCATCTCGGTCAGCCCGCTTCCGGTCGATGAGAATAAACTGCTCGCCTTCCTGAGACCTCGCAAGTATGTATCGATCATGGAAACTCTCAAGCGGAATCGTCCTGGCAGGTACTATGACCGCTCCGACTCTCACAACCGTCATTGGCGGAGCATCTCACCCTGGCTCATCACTTCAATGCTTCTATGCGCTCTGGCGGCAGCATCTTTCTTACGTCCCCATAGAACAGAGCGCCATCTCTTCCATTCGGGCCGAAAACAATGTCGTCAGGAATCAGCATATCAGTAACACCTATCGTAATCATCGCGGTAGGACCGGCAGTTACCCACCGGCCCCCGCTCAGATCCCGG
>JAKEHD010000540.1 GCA_022615215.1 Blastocatellia bacterium | reverse complement strand
TCGATGTCGATTGGAGCGACTTTCGAGAAAAACAGCAGGCCGCGGCCGAGAGCGACCTGCGAGGGACTTTCATACTGGACCGCATTGCCGAAGTGGAAAATATAGAGGAGACCGACGAAGAGGTCGATAAGGAGATCGAGAAGCTTGCCGCAAGGCAGCAAAGCAGCCTGACGGCTATGAAAGCCCGCTTGACAAAGGAGGGGGGTCTCGATAGTATCAAAAGGCAGGTCAGGAACCGCAAAGCCCTTGATTTTGTAATAGCTTCCGCTGATATTCGAACCGAAAAGGCGGACCCTCCGGGGATGGCTTGATACTGACTGGCGGCATAAGCGGACGATCTGAGGAAAAGGGGAAGCTATTTTAAAGAGACCTGCAAGATCATACCTCAGCAACAGCCTGGCAGTAGAAGCCGCTTTCACGGATCTGATTTCTCGGGGGCACAATAAAAAAGTAACTTCCGGCAAAAGGCGAATCGCAGTATAATAATGGGTACATGAAAGACTTTGACGAGATCGATATGATAACCGAACCGCGTATGGCTCTGGTGCCGATGGTGGTCGAGCAGACGGCGCGCGGCGAGCGCGCTTATGATATTTATTCGCGGCTTCTGAAGGACAATATAATCTTCATAGGAACGCCTATCGACGATCAGATAGCCAATCTCGTCGTCGCCCAACTCCTGTTCCTGGAAGCCGAAGACCCTGACCGCGATATATCGCTCTATATCAACAGTCCCGGCGGGTCCATCACCGCAGGGATGGCCATATACGACACCATGCAATTCATACGGCCCGACGTGACCACTATATGCGTCGGGCAATGCGCCTCGATGGGTGCCTTGTTGCTGGCGGCGGGCGCGACCGGCAAACGGTTCGCGCTGCCGAATTCGCGCATACTGATCCATCAGCCATCGATAGGCGGAATATCGGGCCAGGCGACCGACATACGCATTCATGCGGAAGAGATCATGCGAATGCGCCAGCTCACGAGCGAGATTCTGGCCAAACACAGCGGCCAGTCGCTTGAAATCATAGAGCGCGATGTCGAGCGCGATAGAATAATGAGTGCCATTCAGGCCAAAGAGTACGGCCTGATAGACCAGGTGATAACTCACAGGGAATGATATATGTAAGGATGAGGGATGAAGGATGAAGGATGAAGCGACAACTAAACGATTGCTTTCATCTTTCCGCCTTCTGCCTTCACCCTTCCGAAGGTGCCTCCACCGCGAAAGCGATTGAATTTCAGGAAGATCGGAGAACGGATGAGACGAGGCGATGACACATTGCGCTGTTCGTTTTGTGGGAAATCCCAGAACGAGGTCAAGAAGCTGATTGCCGGCCCTACCGTTTATATCTGCAACGAATGTATAGACATCTGCAACGAGATCATCACCGATGATCAACAGCAGGACACCGCCGCGCGGCGTCCACACCTGCCGAAACCGGTCGAGATCAAAGAGTTTCTCGACGATTACGTGATCGGCCAGGAAGACACCAAAAAGAAGCTTGCGGTCGCCGTCTATCAGCACTACAAGCGCGTTGACATGATAAAGCGTCGCGCTTCAGATGTTGAGATACAGAAATCCAACATATTGCTCATAGGCCCTACCGGCACGGGCAAGACCCTGCTTGCGCAGACGCTCGCCCGCATGCTCAACGTTCCTTTCACCATAGTCGATGCCACGACCCTTACCGAAGCCGGGTATGTCGGTGAGGATGTCGAAAATATAATTCTGAAACTGCTGCAATCGGCAAACGGCGACATAGAACGCGCGCAGACCGGAATAATATACATCGACGAGATAGACAAGATTTGTCGCAAAGACGAGAACCCTTCGATTACGCGCGATGTGTCGGGCGAGGGCGTGCAGCAGGCGCTGCTGAAGATACTCGAAGGCACCATCGCGAACGTCCCGCCGCAGGGAGGGCGGAAACATCCTCATCAGGAGTTCTTCCCCGTCGATACCACGAACATACTCTTTATATGCGGCGGCGCGTTCGTCGGGATTGAAAAAGTGATCGAAAAGCGCATAGGAAAGAAGGCGCTCGGATTCAATGCCAACGTCAAGAGCGCGCGCAAACAACGCCTCAGCGAGACTCTGACACAGGTGGAACCCGAAGACCTTATAAAATTCGGATTGATCCCTGAGTTCGTGGGTCGCCTCCCCATCGTGGGCACGCTGCACGAACTCGACGAGGCGGCGATGGTCGAGATATTGACCCGGCCCAAGAACGCGCTTGTCAAACAGTACCAGAAGCTCTTCGAGTACGAAGGGGTCAAGCTGCGCTTCGCCGACGAAGCGATCGTTGCAATCGCCCGGCAGGCGTGCGCGCGCAAAGTGGGCGCACGGGGTCTCAGAATGATACTTGAAGAGTTGATGCTCGATGTGATGTATATACTCCCTTCTTACAAGAAGGTCAAAGAGTTCGTTTTAACGCGCGAGATGGTCGAAAACCGTCGCGCCACATTCCCTGTCCTGGAGAAAGCCGGTTAGGGAAGGGGACCACCTGAAATTTCAGAACTCGAATTTGATAATTCGAGTTCTCAGCCGTTCCCGCCCCCGGACGCTATAAATCATGAATGAATTCAGCGATAGTACACCCAACGACGTAATGAAATGCCCCATGGTCCCGATTCGGGATGTGGTCGTCTTTCCTTATACGATGGTCGCTTTCGTCATAGGCCGCCCGGCAAGCGTGCGCGCCCTTGAAGCTGCTCTCGGCGGCAACAAGACCATATTCCTCGCCACGCAGCACGACGCGACCATAGACGAGCCTTCCGTGGATCAGGTCTATTCCGTAGGCACCATTGCGCGCATCACTCACAACCTGCGCCACCCGGACGGCAATATCAAGGTGATGGTCGAGGGATTGGAGCGTGCCCGCTCGGTTCGCGTGGAAGATGACGGCGCGTACTGGGTTGCAACGCTCAGGAAAGCGCCTCAAACGAGCGAACCTCGCTCGCGGCTCAATGCGCTCATAGGCCGCGCGGGCTCGCTAGTCGATCAATACGTGCGCCAGTCGACCGAGCTTGCAAACCCCGAAACGCTCACCTCGGCGCTCAGGAACGACGACCCGGCAAGGCTCTGCGATTCGATAGCCTCGAATCTGAAGATTTCGGTCGAAGACAAACAGGGGTTGCTCGAAATATTTTCGCTTCAGGACCGGCTGGTCCGCCTCATAGAAGTGCTCGAAGTCGAACTGGAAAAGATTCAGGTGGACCGCGCCATTCACGGCCGCGTCAAACGGCAGATGGAGCGCGCGCAGAAAGAGTATTACCTGAACGAAAAGATCAAAGCCATTCATAAAGAACTCGGTCGCAAGGATGAGAAAGCCGAACTCGAAGAATTGAAACAGAAGATCGAAGCCGCAGGCATGTCGAAAGACGCTTATGAAAAGGCCATAGCCGAGCTTCGCCGCCTGGAACAGATGCCGCCGATGTCTGCCGAAAGCACGGTCTCGCGCAACTATCTGGACTGGCTGCTCGCCGTTCCCTGGAAAGACAAATCCGAAGAGGTGCGCGATATAAAGGCCGCACAGGGAGTTCTCGACGCCGATCACTACGGGCTTGAAAAGGTGAAAGAGCGCATTCTGGAATACCTGGCCGTGCGTCAGCTCGTAGAGCGCCCGCGCGGGTCTATACTCTGTTTCGTCGGCCCGCCCGGCGTCGGAAAGACGAGCCTCGGACGCTCGATAGCGAAAGCGACGGGGCGCAACTTCGTGCGACTCTCGCTTGGCGGAGTGCGCGATGAGGCCGAAATTCGCGGCCATCGCCGAACATATATAGGCGCGCTGCCCGGTCAGATAATCCAGATGATGAAGAAGGCCGCGACCGTCAACCCTCTCATCATGCTCGACGAGGTCGACAAACTCGGCATGGACTTTCGCGGCGATCCGTCATCGGCATTGCTCGAAGTCCTGGACCCGGAACAGAACTTCGCCTTCCACGATCATTATCTGGATGTGGAATATGATCTGTCGAACGTGATGTTCATAGCGACGGCCAACGTGCTTCACACGATACCGCCCGCCCTGCAAGACCGCCTCGAAACCATAAGGCTTCCGGGCTATACGGAGCGCGAAAAGCTCGAAATCGCCATGCGCCACCTCCTGCCCAAACAGTTCGAGGCCAACGGGGTCAACGCCGAACATATCGATTTCACAGAAGACGGAATTCGAGCGATCACGCAGTACTATACGCGCGAGGCGGGCGTGCGCAGCCTCGAACGCGAAATAGCATCGGTGCTTCGCAAGCTCGCGCGAAAAATGCTCACCTCCGATGACCCTTCGACTTATCGCGAAAAGGTGACGGGCGAACTGATCAAAGAGTTGCTCGGTCCCACGCGCTTCCGTCCGCAGTCGATAGCCGATGAGAGTGAAATAGGGCTTTCGACCGGGCTTGCATGGACGGAGGTAGGGGGCGAAGTCCTCCATATAGAGGCGACCCTTATGAAGGGTCGCGGCAACATCACCCTCACGGGAAAACTCGGCGAAGTGATGCAGGAATCGGCGCGGGCTGCCCTATCGTGCGTGCGCTCGCGTGCGAAACACCTCGGCATAGCCCCGGATTTTTATAAGAAATACGACCTGCACCTGCACGTTCCCGAAGGGGCCATCCCCAAGGACGGGCCTTCGGCCGGCATAGCCATAGCCACTGCTCTGGTATCGGTCCTGACGGGCGTCGCCGTCCGCTGCGACGTGGCCATGACGGGCGAGATCACCCTTCGAGGCAAGGTGCTTCCTATAGGGGGCGTCAAGGAGAAGCTTCTGGCTGCGCACCGCGCCGGAATAACGACCGTGATACTGCCCAAGGAGAATGCCAAAGACCTGGTCGAATTGCCCGATGACGTGAAGGAAGAGCTTTCGATTCACACAGTCGACCGTGTGGATGAGGTATGGCAACTCGCGCTCGAAGAGCCGCCTTTGAAGGGCGATCTTCCGGTGGCCGAAGTTCCCATCTGGGGGCAACAACCCGGAAGCGAATCGCCGACCTCGAATCAAGCGATAGAGTGATGAAGATCGACCACGCTGGAAGGCAGAAGAAAGAAATCTTTATAAGAAAGAAATCTTTATGAGAAAGAAATCTTTAGGGCCTTCTACAGACACAGAGGACACAGACGAAGAAAGAAATCTTTATGTGTAATCTGTGGTCAAAGTGATGAAGATTAAAAGCGCTGTCTTCATAAAGAGCGCAACCGAACCCGAACACTATCCTCAAGACGGACGGCCTGAGATAGCATTTATGGGCCGGTCCAATGTCGGCAAGTCCAGTTTGATAAATTCTCTGTTAGGCTACGGAGGGCTTGCGCGCACGAGCAACACACCGGGACGGACGCAGCTTATCAACTTTTTTCTGATAAACGATGCGTTCTATTTCGTGGACTTGCCCGGCTACGGATACGCGCGCGTTCCCTCGGAAGTGAAAAGCCAGTGGGGCCCGATGGTCGAGAAATACCTTGCAACCCGGCCTGACCTTGTGCTATCAATTCTGATCGTTGACTTGCGGCGCGAGCCTACCAGGTTAGACCTTTCGATGAAAGAATGGCTTCAAGCGAGGGGGAAGCCGTTTATAATGGTTGCGACCAAGGCCGATAAACTCAGCAGCAATAAATCGAAGGCCAATCTCAATCGCGCTTCGGCGATCCTGGAAGGAGTCGAACC
Source organism: Blastocatellia bacterium (assembly GCA_022615215.1). GTDB lineage: Bacteria > Acidobacteriota > Blastocatellia > UBA7656 > UBA7656 > JAKEHD01. The sequence continues at coordinate 853 of JAKEHD010000540.1, read as the reverse complement.
TTTGCCCTATTCGGCGATCACGCGCCGCGGCGCGGATCGCATCTGGAAACAAATCACCGGGTGCCTGGCCGAGTATGTACCTCCCCGGATGTGACGGTTGCGGCTCTCGTTTTTACGCCGTTTCGGGAAACCGCGCTCCACGAATGCAAGCCGGAGAGAGAAGAGAGTATTTGTCGGGGCCAGCGTTCAATGAATGTATTCATTCTGAGTTACCGCTCTCGATGAAATCAATCCCCGTAAAAATTTACATGCCGCGCTTGTGAGCGCAAAACTCGCGCGCGGCGAAAAACTTGTCAAAAACTTGTGAGGACAGCAGACCATTATGGAAGAAGAAGTAAATGAATTGATGGACATAAGCGAACTGAAGGATATGTCCATCTCGAAACTCACTCATATAGCGAAAGACCTGGACATCCCCGGAGCCACGGGGATGAGAAAGCAGGAGTTGATCTTCAAGATACTCCAGGCCCAGACCGAAAAGAGCGGCCTGATCTTTTCGGAAGGAGTGCTTGAGACCCTTCCCGACGGGTTCGGCTTCTTGCGCGCGCCTGACTACAACTACCTGCCGGGTCCGGATGACATATACGTCAGCCCTTCGCAGATACGCAAATTCGATCTGCGCACGGGCGATACAATATCGGGGCAGATTCGCCCTCCGAAAGAAGGCGAGCGGTACTTCGCCCTCATCAAGGTCGAGGCGATAAATTTCGAACCGCCCGAACAGGCCCGAGACCGTGTCTTTTTCGACAACCTCACGCCGCTCTATCCGGACGAAAAACTGCGGCTCGAAACCGAGACTGAAAACCTCTCGGCCCGCGTGCTCGACCTCATGACCCCTATAGGCAAGGGACAG
>JAKEHD010000539.1 GCA_022615215.1 Blastocatellia bacterium | reverse complement strand
CTTGATGAAAAGTTTCAATCCATGCCGCGCAGAGTATAGATTGAAACTGATAACAACGGACCACGGACAACTGACAACGGACCATCATTTAGAAAGGTTTTTACATTATCACAACTCAGGACCGCAACAACAGTTCTTGCACCTGCGTACAAAGCTGAGGCGTTAAATGATTAGGGGCGGCATGCCCTGCATTGATAAGATGTTTGAGCACGTCTTCACATAAAGATTTCTTTCTTCTGCTGTGATATATTCAAGGGCGCGAGACCGAAGCATGATCAGACGTTTCAATATCTCAGGCGGGATACTCTTCGCCCTGCTTTTTATCTATGCAGGCGCGACGGTCTATATGACCCTTTCCGCCCCGACCCTCCTGAGCGATCCGGGATGGGTCGCCCGCGAGTCGAGCGGCCGGGTGGAAGTCTCAGCGGTGAGACCCGAAGGCCCCGCCCGCGCCCTTAGAGAAAAAGATCGCATTCTCGCAATCAATGGCGGACGCATAGAGGATGCCGCTCAGATAGCGGAAGTATTTCAGCGCATAGAACCTCGGACCTCTTACACAGTCTTGATAGAGCGAGAGGGCGAATTTTACGAGCTCACGCTGCGCACGGACCCACAACCTCTCACCCTTGTCAGGATTCGCCGCGCGGCACCTGTAATAATTCAAATCATCTTTCTAATCACGGGATTCGCCGTATTCCTCCTGAAGCCCTCCGATAAGCAGGCGATGCTGCTCGGCTTGATGTTTGGAACATTCTCTTTTGCGGCCTCGGCCCTGAACCCGGCCTTCGCAGGGCAGACTGCGTGGCTTGTCGGCGTGATGCTTACGGTCAATATAGTCTCTTCCGTATGCTGGCCCGTGATCCTCCATTTCTTTTTAATATTTCCGGAGCCATCGCCGCTTCTGCGCAAGCGCCCCCGTATAGAAGGGTATCTCTACCTGCCATATCTGATCATTATCTTCCCGTATGTGGCCCTGTTAAACATGCTTGAGGCATTCGCGCCTGAGAAGGTCGCCGCATTTCGAATGAATTTCGCTCTCGTTGAAGAAATCCTGACCGTGACGGCAGTCTTATATACTGCTGCGGGGCTGATGTCGCTGCTTGTCAATTACCGGCAGGCTTCGCTCTCGTCGCGGCGGAAGATGCGCGTGGTAGTCGCGGGTTGCATAGCGGGCTTTTTTCCCATGTTCCTGTTCGTAGGCCTGGCCTTTCTCTTCAACATAACGCAAACCAACCCGGCTCTTTCGCTTTTTCTCAGCCTCGCGGCGGTCTTCGCCTTCCCGATCTTCCCATTGTCTTTCGCTTACGCGATAGTCCGACATCAAGTCATACCGATAAGAATCATCCTGCGCCGCAGCGTGCGCTATCTGCTCGTCTCTCGCGGGTTCATAATAATTCAGGCAGTGGTCGTATTCGCGGTCCTCAGCTACCTGCTTACAGGGAGCCGCATCGCGGCCATAGACCGGCTCGGCGACCGCGCCGATATCATAGCGACCATGGCGGCGACGGCGCTCGCAATAGTCGTGCTCACTGTAGTAAACCAGCGCGTTATGCCGATAATCGATCGCCGGTTTTTCCGCGAAGCCTACGACGCGCAAAAGATACTCTCGGACCTCGGACAGGCGATGCGCACCGTGACTACGGTCAATCAGTTGCTCTCGCTGGCTGTGGTCAAAATTCAGGACGCGCTGCACATAGAAAACATAACCATATTCCTGCTAGACGACAGATCGGGCAATTATGTCTGCGCCATTTCATCGCATCTGGCCGAAGACGGGGCGAGCACATCCGATGCAGACCGTAATCTCATCCTGCCGGGCGACGGTCCCCTAGTGGAGCGGTTGCAGCGGTTCGGGCAGCCCCTGACCATAAGCCCCGAAGAGATCACATTCGAAGCAGGGGAGCGGGGGAGCAAAGGAGCAGAGGAGCAGAGGAACGCGGGAGCAGGGGAGCAGGGGAGCTATAGAGACAGTGAAGCCAGAACCCCTGCACCCCTGCACCCGGAACCGCAGAATGAATACATTTTATTGTCGGCGTCCCGACCCCCTGCACCCCTGCGTAAAATAAGGTCGGCCCTGCTTCTGCCCGTCAGCATGAAAGACCATCTGCTGGCCATAGTATCGCTCGGCCCTCGACTTGGAGACGTGCCCTTTTCGCGCGAGGACAAACAGTTGCTTATGGCTGTCACCTGGCAGATGGCCTTCGCCGTTCAGAACTCGCAACTCGTTCAGCGAATCGCCGAAGAGGAGCGACTCCGCCACGAACTCGACATCGCAACGGCCGTGCAGCGCAGGCTATTTCCCGAACGCCCTCCGGCAGTCGAGCGCCTGGACCTTTCAGGCGTATGCCATCCGGCGCGCGGAGTGGGCGGCGATTATTACGATTTCATCGTGCTCGAACGAGGCAAGGTCGGCATAGCCGTAGCGGACGTGGCAGGCAAAGGGATTTCGGCGGCTTTACTTATGTCGACCGTACAGGCATCACTTCGAAGCCAGGCCCCTGCCGTGAACGGCCGTCTCGTAGACCTTGTCTCTTCGATGAACCGTCTGCTGCACGTCTCTACCGACGCGCACAGTTTCGCCAGTTTCTTCTACGCGCAGTTCGACCAGGAGACGGGTCTCCTGAGCTACGTAAACGCGGGTCACAACCCGCCCCTGCTGTTTCAGGCCGCACAGACCATAGAGGCACAGGGCGCGGGACAGGCGGTCGCCGCAACCCGAGATGCGCGAAGCGTTGCCGCAGAGACTGCGCCGGACCCCGGCAGAATCAACCTGTTGACGACGGGCGGCCCTGTGCTCGGAGCCTTCCTCGGTTGCGATTACGAACAGGAAGAAATCTCCATGAACTGCGGAGACCTGCTTGTGGCCTACACAGACGGCGTGACCGAATCGCTCAACGAAGACGGGGAGGAATTCGGAGAGCAACGCCTGCGAAACATCGTGCATGCACACTGGCGTCTCTCTGCGCAGGATTTGACCGAAAAGATAGTCGAAAGCGTGCGCGAGTGGCAAAGCGACATCCCGCAACACGACGACCTGACGCTCGTCGTTATGAAGGTGAAATGAAATCAGCTATCAGCTATCAGCTATCAGCTATAAGACTAAAAACTGAAGACTGATGGCTGACGGCTGATGGCTGAAGACTGATGGCTGACGGCTGATGGCTGACGTCAGGGGAAGATGCCGCGCACGCGCGTGGCTTCCGCGACCCGATGCACGGCCAGGCAGTAAGCGCCCGTCCGCATGTCGACCTTATGCTCCTGGGTCTTCTGGAGGACTTCGTGGAAGGCTTTTATCATTATCTTTTCCAGATAGCGATTCACCTCTTCGTCTTCCCAGAAGAAGCTGTACTGGTCTTGCACCCACTCGAAATAAGAGACCGTCACTCCGCCCGCGTTCGCGAGTATGTCGGGTATGGAAAATACTCCCTTGTCATGGAGCACGCGGTCAGCGCCGGGAGTTACAGGGCCGTTCGCGGCTTCGGCCACTATGCGCGCCTTGACATCCGAGGCGTTGGCAAGCGTGATCTGATTTTCGAGCGCCGCCGGAATCAGCACCTCGCATTCCAGAGCAAGCAACTCTTTATTTGTGATAGAGTCCGCGCCCGGATAACCTGTTACCGAGCCGGTTTCAGCTTTGTGCCGCAGCACGTCTACGGGGTCGAGGCCGTTCGGATTGAATGCCCCGCCTCGCGTATCGCTTGCGGCGATTATCCTGGCTCCGTCCTGATGGAGCAATCGCGCAGCTATGGATCCTGCGTTGCCATAACCTTGCACGGCGACGCGCGCCCCGGCGAGTTCTATGCCGAGCAGCTTGCACGCTTCACGCACGACGAACTGGCAGCCGCGAGCCGTCGCTTCCGACCGGCCCACGCTCCCTCCGAGCGAAACAGGTTTGCCCGTAACGACCGCGAGTTGCGAGCCGCCCGTTATCATCGAGATCGTGTCCATGATCCAGGCCATGGTCTGCTCGTTAGTGTAAACGTCGGGCGCGGGTATATCGATGTGCTTTCCGATAATGGGAGCGATCTCGGTCGCGTATCGCCGGGTCAATCGCTCAAGCTCGCCCTGAGAGAGTTGGCGCGGGTCGACGCATACGCCCCCCTTGCCGCCGCCGTAAGGGATGTTCACAGTGGCGCATTTCCAGGTCATCCAGGAGGCCAGCGCGCGCACTTCGTCGAGCGTCACCTGCGGATGATAGCGTATGCCGCCCTTCGCGGGACCGCGCGCGACATTGTGTTGAACGCGGTACCCTTGATAGACGTTTATCGTTCCGTCATCCATCTTCACCGGAACGGAAACTATCAACTGCCGCTTGGGATTTACCAGAATCGCTCGCATGCTTGAGTCGAGTCCGAGCAGGTCGGCAGCCTGGTTGAACTGCTGTTTGGCTATATCGAAAGGGTTGAGGTTTTCCTGGGGTTGGACGGCCTGACTCATCTCGCTGTGAGCGAATTTGGGAGAAGAGTCGAAAGGATTTGAGTCTTCCTGAGGCTGGATGCCCATCATAAAAATTATCCTCCATCGCGCATGAGCGCTGACTTGATGAGTGAAACATATTTACGGCTGCAAACGGCGGAGGGCCTGTCAGCAAGAAGAAAGAAATCTTTGGAAGGAAGAGTTCTTTGCTTTAAAAAAATTTCTTTCTTCTCAACCCTGCCCCGGCAGCCCTACGAGCGCAAAGCCATGTACGTCGGTCAGCCTGACATAGAACCGGTCGAAGCTGGCCGTAGGAAGGTGATTCGAGTAATGCTCTATTGTAACGTCGTTGAGTTCGATCACCTCGCGCGGCGCGGCCGCTTCCCCTGACGGGTTGCCCTTTCCGCTCGCCAGCCCTTGAGCGAAAGCCAGACCTATGCGGCCGCGCACCGCGCCGAACGATGTGTAAACGACGAGGTGATCGAACCCCTGAATGCCATCGGCAGTGAGCGAAGCTTTTATCAGAGAAATAAGCGTATCGGCGGGCGTTATGGTATGGCTCTCGTTCATATATCGGATCCTCCAGTCGGGCAAAGATTGATTTTGCAGTCTATCAGAGGCGCTTCCCGGTTTGGAGGGAAAGTTGAGCCAAAGCGGGGCCTTGCTCCGCCTGTAGCAGCAAAGCACATCTCTCTTCTCTTCGAGCGGCAGCAAGCTATCAAGGCCATCAGCAGCATTTCGTTTGGTCGTTCAATACTGATTATCGCCGCAGAGACCACACACCATAAAGAAAAAGCGGCGCTCCCCGTGACCGGATAAATAACGGATTTGAACTTTTACCATCGGGCGAAGAAATTATCAAGCAGACGTATATGCGCGTCAGGGCTGATGAAGCCTGATGCGAGGGCCATTCGATATTCGTGGATAAAACGACCATTCTCATAGAGAGCACAGATTCAAGCACAGGCGCTCAACCTGAAATCAATGGGTTGGCATTTGCGGCCCTTGTTGCAATAATGCAATCTCTGTTGCAGGGATGAATACTGAATGCCGCTCTGTTATCCCGACAGCATTTGTGATCTAGCGCGAGCCTCGCTGAGTTCAGACGCCGCCTTCAGTGTGGTTCTATGTAAGCGCGGCAGTTCATGATTTGAGGATTTCGGCCAGGCGCTTTTCGAGCGAAGCGGCATCGGGCATATCGATCATCTCGATGCAGAGTTGCTG
>JAKEHD010000538.1 GCA_022615215.1 Blastocatellia bacterium | reverse complement strand
CTTGATGAAAAGTTTCAATCCATGCCGCGCAGAGTATAGCAATCTTTGATCAGCACGTCCCTGCAAGATTCGGGGTTGCAGCCGTCGTTGTTAGGCCCGTGACTTATGACCGTCACTCTTCGCACGGTGACGTTCGTGCATAGAACGGGATGCATCTCCCACATAGGCGAGTTCCTCAGAGTCACGCCTTCGATGAGCACGTTCTTGCAGCGATAGGGCTGAATGAATTGAGGTCTCAGGTAATGGCCTTCGCCGAAGATTCTGTCGCTGACCGGAGCGCCTTTTTCGGCCATCTCGAAGAGCGCGCTTCTATCCTTACGTTGATTCGGCTCGCCCTCCTTCCAGCCATAATTCGCTCGCCCGTTCCACGGCCACCAATGCTCGCGGTCGCTCTGGCCGTCGATTGTGCCCTGCCCTGTGATGGCGATGTTCTCCTGCTCGAAGGCATATATGAACGGCGAGTAGTTCATCACTTCGACTCCCTCCCATCGCGTAAAGACGACGGGAAGGTATCTGGCCGTGTCCTGACTGAACTTGATCGTAGCCCCCGATGTGACGTGAAGATTGACATTGCTTTTCAGGTGAATCGCGCCGGTCAGGAATACGCCCGCAGGCACTATGACGCGGCCCCCGCCCGCTCTGCTGCATTCGGCAATGGCGCGGCCGAAAGCCTCCGTGCAATCGGTCTTGCCGTCGCCCGTCGCGCCGAATCGTGTTATGTCGAAATCGCGTTTGGGGAAGACGGGCGGCCTGATGCGCTTCAAAATATTCGGGACTTGCGCCCATGCGCTACCGGTCGCCGCGCGCGAAGGGCGGAGCACTGAGCCGGGCGCAATCATCGCGCCGGGCAAAGCTGTGAGAACCGTTTTTATGAAGTCGCGGCGGCCGGTCATATTCCCTTCTCTATCCTTCTCCGCCATGCCGGATAATCCTGGTCGAGGAGACTGGCGGGCGCATCCGAATACCATTGATAACCGTTTCGGCGTTCCTCTTCTATCTCAGCCACATCGTATTTGATGATGCCGTCGCGCCCGGCAAATATCGGGCGATCGGTGCCTATCTCGTAGAAGCGCGCCCAGAGCGGCCTGGCATTCGGGTCTCGGACGATTGCGCGGTCCCGGTCGTCCGGGTTCGAAGCGTCGACTTTTTCAATCCATCGGATGCCCGTGATTTTCACTCTCTCGAACCATGCGACGGCAGATTCGATGGCCTCTATGACACGCTCATCAGGACGGTCCAGGCTCATAAGGAATTGCACTATGCCGACGCTTTCGCCGCCGCTCAACGAAGCAGGCTCGAACCTCCTCGCAGCAACGGGCGCGAGCGTGATTTCATCGTGCTGCGCGCACCAGACCGTGCGCTTGCCTCGGACGACGATCTGAGCCTTCAGAATACACTCTATGCCCTTCTGCACCGCCCCTTCGGCCCTGAGTCGGCGGCCTTCATCGACGAATGCGTAAGCGGATTTCTTTTTGGCGATGTCGCGCAGTAATTTCATCACGCCGATCATCGCTCCGTCGTTGAAAGTGATGCGCTTGTAATAGACTTCGAGCCTGGGATAATACTGAGGCCAGCCGCCGTTGTCGTACTGAGCTTCGAGCAGGTAGTCGACGCCTTTGAAAAAAGCTTCCCGGTGTCGTTCAAGCTTTCGCGCCGTGTATACCCTCGCCAGAAAAGCCAACTGAGTATAGGTAGCGCCGTTATCGATGTTCGAATCCGTGTTTTGCTTCTGCCCGATGAGTTCGGCTTTTCGCCGCTCGGTCAAAGGGGCGGCCATGTCCTCGTTCTTATCCCACCCGCCAGTGTCGCGCTGATAGAGCAGGACGTTATCGGCTATGCGAATCGCCTCATCGCTCGAATACCATTCAAGCTTTTGCTTGAGGACGGCTTCCCATTTGATCTTCCCATCGGCAGAAGAGTTCACCGCCCGGCCCGCGAAGCCGTTTACGGTGGCGATAAAACAAATCCATGACGTGAAAACCCGAACCGTTGTTTGCTTCATCGCCCGTCCTGTAGAAGGCATAAAGATTCCTTTTTTTCTGTGCCTTCCACTATCGAAGCCGCTATTTTAACACGGGCCGCTAAGAGACGTGCTCACAATAAATGTATTCATTCGCGGCCCGTGTTCGTGTTGGTCGGAAGGTCTCGTGACCGCAAGTCATCAAAAGACGAACTTCGCCCCGAGTTGAATGTCACGCGGCAGATTCCTCTGAACGCTGACGAACCCGAAAGCGGCGTTCGTCGGGTCGAGACCGGGGCTTATGAAATACGCATAGTTGAATGCGTTCAACGCCTCGGCGCGCAACTGGACCCGCATCCCTTCCTTGATCTGGAAATTCTTCGAGAGGCCGATGTTCGTATTCGAGTAAGGCATATTGCGAAGATGGGGCAGGGTCGTAGGGAGGTAACGCGCGTTCCCCACGCCGAGCCTTATACGCGCATCCGCCCTCTGCTTGGCCGGATCGATCACCCCGTCGGTCTGCACCGTAGCATCGCCGAAGTAGAAGCTGCTCACATCCCAGCCCGGTATGTCTATGCCGAACTTCCGCCCCTGAGCGTCCCGCTCTCCTATGCGACTCCTGAGCAGCGAGGGATCGCCGTCAAAGTACCGGCTCGCAGTGAAAACAATCGGCTCGCCGCTCTGCCACTCATAAGTGCCCTGCAATTGCCAGCCTCCGAGGAAAAGATCGATGGCCTTGTGCCAGTCGCCTCCGAGTGCCTGCCCCCTGCCGAAGGGCAGCCGATAGACCGTGCTTATGGCTATGCGGTGCGGACGGTCGCCCGGCGAGTCGCGTTCTTCAAGCTCCGAATCGAACCCGTTGAGAAGCGTAACTTTCTCTCGGAGTTTCGAGACCGTGTAAGCGAATGAAAGGGAGAGGTTCCTGTCGAACCGCTTCTGGACCTGGAACTGCCCGGCCTGATAGCGACTGCTCCCCTCGAAAGTTTGTATGTTCACGCTGCTGAATTGCGGGTAGGCGGACAACAATTGCGACCGGGTGATGCTGGACTGCGTATTCAAGGGGCTTCCCGGCACAAGCCCTCTGAAGGGGTTCGGCACAGTGCCGGTCAGAAAGCTCTGCGCGGCTTGCGCGTCGGCGTCGAACGACCGGCTGTTTGTCACAAACTCTTGGGGAGCGAAATTCAACGGGCGGACGACGGCCAGATCCTCTCCCCAGGAAGAGATATAATTCGCCTCCACGACCAGGTTGCCGGGCAACTCTCTCTGGACGCCTATAGTCACGCGGGCAAAGCGGTCGTTTTTGCGCTCGCCTGTGAAGACGACCGTACCGGCCCCGCCGACGTTCGTGCCCAGAGCGCGCCCTACATTGGTCAAAAGGCCCAGGCTCGACCCCGGAGAGGGCGTCCTGCCGTCGGGAAGCGGATTCGACAGACTGGCGATAAAAGTCACCGCGTTGTCAGTAGTCGGGATGACGAGCGAGGGATCGTTGAAGCCCGCCTGGTTGACGACGTTGGACTGTATCTGGAACGGTGCATAGAATATCCCAAACCCGCCCCGCACAACCGTCTTTGCATCGACCTGATAAGCGAACCCCAGGCGCGGCTGCCAGTTGTTCTTATCGGCTTCCCACATCGCGCGATCGTTCTCGTCGGCGAAGAGATAACCTCCGCGTATGCGCAACTGATCTGCGGGAAGCTCAGGGAACGGGTTTGCGGCATAAGCGGCCCTGACGGCATCTTCTATAGAAGTCGTGCTCGTCTGATCGAATCCGCGCACTATGCGGTTGAATCGCTCGGTCAGGCCCAACTCCACATCGTAACGCACTCCGAGGTTCAGGGTCAGTCGCGGCGAGACGCGCCAGTCGTTCTGGAAGAAGAAGCCATGATAGACCGACTGCGCAGAGTAGGTGATTGGAGAGTCGAGGAAGCTGCTGCTGCTGGCCGAAGGCAGGCCCAGGAGGAAGGCCGCGAGATCCCGCCCGACCTGGTTTCTTTCGGCGGTCGGAGAGTTGGAAGCGGTGGCCGTATACAATCCGTTGAACTGGTAACGTCCGGCCACAAATCCCTCGTCGATGAAGTTCTCGCGCAGGACTCTCAGGTCATAGCCGAACTTCATAGTATGCGCGCCCCAGAGTTTCGTGCCGGTCGGCTGGACCGAGTAAACATAGAAGGGGCGGGTGAAGCCTTCTCTCCAATCCGAACGCCGCGATCCGAGCAGGCCGTAGTTCAGTATATCGAGCCGGGGGATATACTTGTAATCGCCAAAGAGCGCAACCGCTTAGGGCGAAAAGCCGAGCGATGCGAGGTCGAATGTTTCTCCGGGTCTTCGAAATTCGCCGAACTTGGAGACGCTCGACCGTATGTCGAATATCAGGGTCGGCGACAGCGTGGCCGTATAGTCGAGATTGCCGCCCGTGTTCTCGCGAAAGTCGAAGCCGCGAGTGATCTCGACGCCGCTGATCACGCCCGCCCAGTTATAACGGTCTTCCACGCGGTTGTTCCAGTAAAACTTTCCGAAGAGCTTGTGGTTCTGGTTGATGTTGTGATCTGCGCGGGCGAGAATGCCGTCGTAATCATAAGTCCGCGTCTGTGGCGAGAAGAAATTGTTGACGGTGCCGCCCCCCAGTCCCGGCTGATTGGGCAAGGGGTAAAGGTTTATCAGCGCCCCGGCTATGGGGTTTATGCGGTTCGCGCATATAACGTTAGCCTGGCCGTTGCACGCGAGCGGGTCTCGCACAGTTCGGCTGCCGACCCTCCGGCCTGTGAAGGGGTCGAAGATGGTCACGTTCTGCGCGAGGAATTCCGAAAGGTCGCCGCGACGCATTCTCTCGGTCGGCACGGTAAAAATTTGCGGCTCCGGCGATACGTCATCCAGCCCTTCATAAGCGAAGAAGAAGAACGTCTTGTTCCGCCCGTCGTAAATTTTGGGCACGAAGACCGGGCCGCCCACCGTGCCGCCATAGCGTTTATAATCTCTAGGCGAGCGCCCCTGTTTCGCTTTGTTGGCGAAAAAGTCGTTGGCGGCGCGGTTCTCATTGCGGCTGAAGTAATAAAGGGTTCCGTGCAGATCGTTCGTGCCGCCTTTGGTTGCGACGTTGACGTTCGCCCCGGCGGTGTACCCTTGCTGGGCGTCGAAGCTGTTGGTCTCGACCTTGAATTCCTGCACGGCGTCCGAAGGCGGCGAAAATCCCACCCTGCCTTGCGAGGCCAGGTTGGGCGATCCGTCGAGCGTGATCTGATTAGCGCCTGTGGTGCCGTTCGACCGGAAAGCCGCGAGATTGGCGTTATCGGCAGGACGGCTGAACTTGGGGTCGCCCGTGTATGTGATACCTGCGGCCAGGTTCGTCAACACATACGCGGTCCCGTCTGCGAGGGGCAACTCGCTTATCTGGCGCGAATTGACGAGTTGGCCCGTGGTAGCTGAAGACGCGTCGATCAGGGATGTCGCGGTGACGGTCATGACCGATTCGACCACCCCGACCTCCATAGTCACATCGAGCGTCAATCTGTCGCCTACGCGTACCTCTATCCCTTCCTGTTGCGAGGTATTGAAACCCTGCATCTTCACCGTCAACATGTATTTTCCAGGAAGCAGAAGAGCGATGTTGTAGATGCCTTCCTCGTTGGTCGTTGCATTGGTGGTGATGTTGGTTTCAACGTTCTTGACGCTTATCATCGCTCCCGGCAGCACTGCGCCTGAAGGGTCTTTGACTTTGCCGGTAATAGAGCCTCTGAATTCCTGAGCCGTTGCCGGAACGATCACCACCGAGAGCAACAGCACCAGGGAGACGAAATGGCGAATTATATGCTTGCTCATGGTTTTATCCTCTCTTAGTCTCTCATAGGATTCGGAGCATTATCCTCACAATCACGAGTTGAGTTGCGATAGCGACCCGGAAGACATGATCTGAGATCGCGGACGGTCATCTCTAACTCGGGTTGTATGATTTTGTCAGAAGCCCCTGCGAAATGAGCAGGATGCTCTCCTGCCCCGCAAATTCGTGATCCCAATTCGCGCGAATATGCCTTGCCGGGGTCTTGGGTCAATGGAGGCAGCCGCACGATGATAACGCTTTAAATCATTACCTGAGCGCCCGATCATCTTTTGCCTCCCCTAATGGCAGACGATTTCTTGTGTTGGCTTTATTTATCATCGCTGCAATCATTCGTTAGTCTGACCAATCAATCATCCGCCCTGATTCGGTACAATCCGAGGCAGGTGACTGGATCGTAAGGCCCAGGTCATCAGGGTTCGAAAGGATTCGCAAGTCGAGCATTAGATCATCACTGCCAAACGAATGTTTGCAGAAGCGATTCACAGTCATCGCCATGCCGGTGAAAAGACCTGTAAAACTCCATAAAAATATAGATTATGTCAGAATCAGCAACCGTTCTTCACGCTCTTACGATCTTAAAACGATTCAGACTCTCTGCGACTTCGAGACCGAAGGGCCGCAGAAGCCCTCTCTCGGGGAAAAACCTTTTTCAATACAAGACATAGCTCCGAATTTTGGCTGAACACTGCTTACTTGCCACCTGGCGCCGACTATTTTGTACCATCTGCCCTTTTATGTCAAGCTCTTTTTTAACCAATTCGAATATTTAATTTTTAAAGGTCAGACCAATCAAAAAAGATAGGCTCGAACATTTCACAGATCGAGATTGAATATATTGCCTGTAAACAAGGCAAAAAGGCAGCTTACGAGCCGTCAATAATGACAGCTTTCGCCAGGTCGCAAGGAATGACAGTCGGTGAATGAGATCGGCTTGTCAAACAGGCTGGCAGGAAAGCGGAAGAAATACGGGTTCGGATATGCCGGATAGACGGGCTGATGGAAGCAAGGACAGTCGCGCTGAATTTGGAAAGTCGCCCGATTTTCAGGGTTGGCTCGAAAGCGATGGCGCATCCTATCGCACTCGAAGGTCGCCGTCTCTCAGTAACTGCTCGATCAGTGGAGCGGCTTTTTCAGCATCAAGCCGAGCGACTGCCCAAAGCGAGTGACCGGGTTGTGATTGATGCGCTCGATCAAAGAAGGAACGGCCGCAGTACATCCGACATTGGCTGCAACCATTGCGGCATTGCGAAGCAGTCCTCGACGCTTCGCGCGCGTGAGAGGTATTACACGTCCGCTATTGGCACGGGCTTGACGGCTGCGGTCATATCGGAAGAAAATCGATTGAAGAGCAGAGTATTACACAGGTATTACAAAAATGTCTGTGTATCAGGAGTAGAATTCCTTGAAGATATTTTTATCTCTACCGAAATTCACCGCTCGCAGCAATGATTACTGACGAGCGATTAGCAAAAAGGAGGTATCAATGAAGGCTCTGCTTCTTAATCCGCAGTTCCCCGATACTTATTGGAGTTTCAAGCATGCGCTCTGGTTCGAGGGCAAACGGTCGGCCTTTCCCCCGCTCGGGCTATTAACTATTTCCGCCCTGCTGCCCCGCTCCTGGGAACGCCGACTGGTCGATCTGAATGTAGGGCCGCTGAGTCCGGCCGATATAGAGTGGGCGGATATAGTCTTCGCCTCGGCGATGCTTGTCCAGAAGGAATCGCTCAGGCATGTAGTCAAGCTCTGCAAGGCGCGGGGTAAGCGCGTAGTGATTGGCGGGCCTTATGTGACGACCACTGTCGAAAGCCTGCCCGAAGCCGACCACATCTTCTTTGGCGAAGCTGAGACTACCCTGCCCGAGTTCGTCGAAGAATTGGAGCGCGGCCAGGCCAGGCAGTTCTACGAGGCGGCTGAACGTCCGCCGCTGTCGGCCGCCCCCATTCCCGACTTCGGGCTGGCCGACCTCAAACGCTACAGCGCCATGTCTGTGCAGTACTCGCGCGGTTGTCCATTCCAGTGCGAGTTTTGCGACATCATCGAAATCTACGGCCGCGTCCCGCGCACCAAGAGCATCGAGCAGATGCTTCTCGAACTCGACGCATTACTTGCCATTGGATGGCGCGGCACGGTTTTCATCGTGGACGATAATTTCATAGGCAACAAGCGGGATGTCAAACGGCTGCTGCCCGAACTGGCCGAGTGGCAGGAGAAGAATGGTCATCCGTTTTCCTTCCTCACAGAGGCGAGCGTCAACCTCGCCGATGACGACGAACTGCTCGCGTGGATGCGGCGCGCAGGCTTCCGCCGAGTCTTTCTAGGGATTGAAACGCCGGTAGAGGAGAGCCTCCTTGAGGCGCGAAAGATACAGAACACACGCAAGAACCTGCTCGATTCTGTGAGCAGGATTCAAAGCTATGGCATGGAAGTGATGGCAGGTTTTATCATAGGCTTCGACACGGACCCGGAGGATATCTTCGAGCGGCAGATGAATTTCATCCGCGAGAGCGCGATCCCGCTCGCGATGGTGGGACTGCTCACCGCGCTGCCCGATACTCAGCTTTGGAGGCGGCTCAAGCAGGAGGGGCGGCTACTTGAGGAAAGCACCGGAAACAATACCAATTGTTCGATAAACTACGTGCCCAGGATGGACCCGGCGCAGCTCATCGCGGGCTATAAGTCGCTTATGCGAAAAATTTACAGCCACCGCGATTACTATCAGCGATCTCTCGAATGTCTGAAGCGAGTACCGCAGCAGAGTGCGGCACCGCGACACCAGAATATCATCGGCAATATCCTGACAATCACGCGCATCGCCCTCAAGCTAGGTGTCCTCGACCGCGAGCGCAGAGAATTCTGGCGCTTCACGGGCCGCGTCGTTTCCGAACATCGCGAGAAGTTTGCCGAGGCGATGAGGCTGGCTGCTATGGGTTACCATTTTCGCAAACTGACTGAGGCTTATAGCGAAGAGGAGTCGGCCAGGCTGCCGATAAGATTGGAACAAAAGAGCAGCCTTCCCATTTATAATGACTTGCCCACATAAGGCTGCGGGTGCCTGATCGGTCACCCGCAGCGGACGTGGATGCCGGATGTTTCCTGTTCCTTCTGCGACACCCACCCGATGACCCGATGAGCATTGCTGTAAGCGATGTGTGGTAATGGCCCGTCTTCGTTTGACAAAGGCCCCATCGGGTGATAGGGTTGATGGGAATTGAGCATAGCTCACTCTCTTCTTCAGCTTCTCTGGAATCATCCAGTCCACCTGAATCCAACAGCTCACTTATAAAAGGAGCTAACAATGTTTATTCGCAATGTGACCATGACGCTCAAGGCAGATTCCGCCAAAGAGTTTACCCAGCTTACCGAGAGCGAGATCATCCCCCTGCTCCGCAAGCAGAATGGATTCCGCGATGAGATAACCTTTGTCGCAGCGGATCGTTCGGAAGCCGTAGCAATCAGCCTCTGGGATACGAAAGAGAGTGCGGAGGCTTACGACCGCACGGCGTATCCGGAGGTATTGAAGATCATCTCGAAGGTGGTTGAGGGAACTCCCAGAGCGGAGAACTTCGAGCTTTCGAATTCCACATTCCACAAGGTCGCTGCTAAAGGAGCTTGAAGAGGAAGATATTCTATAGGGCGAGAGGGCGGATTCGTCTGCCCTCTCACCTTGACGCTGCTCTCCGGCAAGTAACGGAGGTCGGCCTGAGTCTGATGAGGCTCAGGCCATCAGACGCCTGGGGAGCAGGCAATCGTTCACCTGTTGAAAGTCGATTCCGAAAGTTTTCGGAATGCCAACCACCTCCGCCCGCAACCGTTCTCGCGAACTGATTGGCTTGCTTTCAAACTTCACCAAAAGGACAACTATTATGTCAGCCAAATTATTTATTGGAAATCTCTCTCACGACACTACGAGTGATGAACTCACCTCTCTTTTCAGCGGAGCGGGTGTCGTGGAATCCTGTCAGTTGATAACTGACAGGGAGACGGGCCGCTCGAAGGGGTTCGGATTCATCGAGATGAATTCGATAGAGGCGGCCGATGCAGCCAAAGAAAAGTTCAACGGGCAGGATCTGCATGGGCGGGCGCTCAAAGTAGATGATGCCAAGCCCAGAGCTGAGTATTCAAACCCGGCCGGCTATAACGGCCCGCGACGGTCTTAACATCATCCGGAGTCGATCGGATATGAGATGCAACGAGTCTGAATAGATCGCGGATTGCCGCTGAATGATCCGGGATGGTTTCAATTCGTTCGCTCAACCGGAGGCGGCTTGGAAAAGGGGCAGGCTCACTCTTTTCCAAGCTCCTCTGGAATCCCGGAACCAACCGAAAACCATGAGCCGCAAGATAGGAGTCATAAATGTCTACTATTCAAGATATTGCGCTAAAACTCAAAATATTCTCAGCCAACTCATTCACACGGACACAACGGGTGGCAGCCGTCTTGGGACTCATCGCAGCAGCGACCGTCCCATTCGTGTTGTTGTCCTTCGGCGGGCGCGAAGCCAACAGCATGCCCTGGTACATCTGGACGCTCATCCCTCTGGTGTTGCTATTAGTCTTACAGATCGGCTTCTTGATGTTCAGGCGCGAGTCTCATGATGCAAAAGATATTTCCATCAAGCCGAAGTACCACTGAGCGAAATGAGGCAAGTAACTGAAGGCCCGTTCTCAAACCTGGAATGCTCGCGTTTCAGCGATTGAGTGAAACTGCCGGCCGCTTCTGTCAGGGGAGGAATGATTATGCTTAAACGATTTGAAACCGAACGATACGATCTCGTAAAAGCCGATAAAGTGCGCGTTGCCAACTTTCGATTCGGCCGCAACAGGCAGGGCGAACGAGATGTGTGGATCGAGACCAGCGACAAAGGCGAGAGGTTCTTGAGCCAGATCATCGTTCCAGGAGAAACCTACTCGGTGCGCAAAGAGATTTATACAAAGAAGTGTTACATCCTGCGCGAGAAAGCGACGGGCCGTTATTGGTTTCTCGATATGAACGATTGCGGCTTCTGGTTGCAGAACGAGACTCTCTCCGGGGCGGAAACTTTCTCTGGCGACGAGGCTGTAAAAATCCAGAAGTGGCTGGATGATGCAACTCCGATAGGCCGCTTGGCGCCGGCATTCGGCTATAAGAGCGAGGTGGCAAGTACGGGCGGGAAATGATCCGTGCAATCATAAGTGAAGAAGCCCGCCCTCCTTGGAATC
Organism: Blastocatellia bacterium; assembly: GCA_022615215.1. Classification (GTDB taxonomy): domain Bacteria; phylum Acidobacteriota; class Blastocatellia; order UBA7656; family UBA7656; genus JAKEHD01. The sequence continues at coordinate 5,508 of JAKEHD010000538.1, read as the reverse complement.
GGAGGGCGTCGAAAGGATACACGATCATGATTCAGCAGACTCCTCAAGCTGACTTGTTCAAACGACGATTGCGCGATTCATTGCAGCGCGAGACGAGGAATTCTCGCGCCATCAGGATTTCGAAACACGCAAATGTCTACACCTGTGGCGATCAGAGCGAGATGGTCTATTTCATCGAAAGCGGGCAGATAAAACTGCTCATGCTCTCGCCTGAAGGTAAAGAGTGCCTCCTTGCCATTCATACGGCAGGAGATGTTTTCGGCGAATTGAGCCTTTCAGGCTCAGGGCTGCGTATAGAGACAGCGACGGCTATGGAAGATACCGAATTGAAATTAATTCCTTGTTCCAAGTTCTTTATGCGTCTAAGCCGCGACTCACTGCTTGAGGGGTTCGTGCAGTACCTGACCGTGCGGGTCGCAGACCAGCAGCAGGTCATCGCCAATCTCGTGACTGTTGACAGCGAGCAGCGACTCGGCAAAACTCTGTTGCAACTGGCGCGCAAACTCGGCCAGAGAGACCCTCGCAGCATACGCATCGAACACAAGATTTCACATGAAGAACTGTCGGAGATGGTTGGAACGACGCGGCCCCGTATCAGCATGTTTATGCAGAAATTCCGGCAGCTTGGACTGATTGAGACGAGCGAAGATCGCTTTCTCATAATTAAAGAAAAGAAGCTCACCGCTTACCTGGCTCAGATCGCCTGAACCCGTCACCCTATCCACATGCCAATCATTCTCTTTGTTCAGTATTGAACAGAAATCCACCCCTATCAGGCGTATCATCAGAAATGTAATATGTAAACCGGAGCCGGGTTGGAACATAGGTACACTCGACACGGAGAATGTGGGCAAAGGCCCGAACCTGGAGGTGAAATATGCTTTGGACGATTATCGCTATTCTGGTGCTTCTGTGGTTGTTGGGGCTACTCGGCCACATCGGCGGCGGGTTGATTCACCTGTTGCTCGTTGTTGCGGTAGTAGTGCTGATATTCAACCTTCTCAGCGGTCGCAAGAGAGCGGCCTGATGCTGCCCGATTGAAACACTCCTCAGTTGAATGATGGCCGATGAAGAGAGTGAGGATTTTGATTCTGGATACCGGCACGGCGAACACTCACTCACGCACAGACAGGTGAAAACCGGCAAACCACGAAGAGTCTCATGAAGCGCATCAGCAGCAAAGAGCGCAAGATAAAGAGGAAATATGGAAAATATCGAAAGTCAAACCAGCCTCATTGCCAGCAGTCTTGCAGAGTCAACCAGGCTGATAGAGTCAACCAGGCTGATAGAGTCAACCAGACTGACCGACACGTCGGGCAATCCCAAAGAAAGCTACCACTGGCGACACATGGCGGCGGTGCGGCGGGAGTGGATGCAGGAGTTCTGGCGTCCGTATGCGAACGCGCTTGAACCGACCTTGATGGAGATCATCAGCGCCGAAATGCGAGTGAGAAAGGAGCTTTACCCATAACAGAAGGAGACAATTATGAATAGATATTTCTACAGAACGATTCTTGCGGTCATCGCGCTGACAATGTTTGGCGCAGTGACTGCGCAGGCACAAACCGGAACTCAGCATACGTATGCCGACGAGACGGCATCCATCCAGGCGGTCAGGAAGGTACAGGAGCGCATGCGTCACGACATGGCGAAGATGGATATGTCCTACATGATGAATGAGCCACACCATGTTATGGCAAGGGCTTACAGGCAAAACATCGAGACGTTCGCAATCACCCTGCGCGATCAGGCGCAAGCGGGCCGCCCGCTTAGCGCCGATTTCGCTCGCGCCGCAGTCGCTGAGATAAATCGGAGCTTCGATAAGCTGGAGGATCATCATCAGGAGCATTTGAAAACGATGAGCGCAGACATGCGCTCCAGGATGGCAGCGATGATTAAAGAGATGGATATGCGTCACTCCAAACTCGAGGCTGCAATTGCCGTTCTTGAGAAAGATGTCCAGGGCTATACGCTGAACTCGGAAAAGATCGCAACCGATAGCGCCGCCATCATCCAGCATCTCGACGAAATGTCTAAGATGCATAACGGGAACTGAGGCTGTCTCTGCAAAGAGTTTCTGCAATGAGATCGCCTTCGTTGCCCCGGAATTATAAAGGAAAAGGAGAGTCTAGTTATGAATAATTACCACAAAAGGGCAGCCAGCGCGTTTCTATCGCTGGCGATAATCCTGTCGTCAGTGTCTCTGGCGTCAGTACAACGTCAGGTCACAGTGCCTGTCGGCACCATCATTCCGCTCAGGATGGACACCCTCGTGAACTCGGATAAATCGAGCGTGGGTGATCGCTTCACGGCAACAGTATTTCGCGCGGTGACAGTTGGTGGCCGAGTGGCCGTGCCTGAGGGCGCGAAGGTCGAAGGCCACATCACCGCAGTTACTCCTGCCGAGCGCGCGAGCAAGGCCGGGACGCTTGCTGTTGCCTTCGACAGAATAGTTTTTTCAAGAGGCAATTCGATTCCTGTAGACGGCACGCTCACTACGCTGAACGAGGAAGGGCGGCGCAGGATAGAACAGGATATAGACGATGAGAGCAGAGTCGGGGGTGGCAGCAGGACTCGACGCGGTGTGCTCTTCATCGGGGGCGGCGCAGGAGCGGGCGCGGTAATAGGCGCGGTTGCCAGCGGCACCAAGGGCGCGGCCGTTGGGGCAGGCATAGGCGCAGTGCTCGGCACCATCGGACTGTTATTGAGCAATGGCGAGGAGGCGGAAGTGCAGCCCGGCGCCGAGTTCGGGCTGATGGTGGAACGTTCCTTCACTGTTGACACGAACACGTTCGACAGAGCAGGCGATCAAGGCTTCGATCACAACTATGGCGACACGGGAATCACGTCTCAGGATGTTTTGAGTTCGGCTGATTCCATACGCGCCGCTCAGATCGCTCTCAGAGACAGGAACTTCTACAACGGCCCGATCAATGGAGCGATGAACCAGGCGACACGCAATGCGATTCGCCAGTTCCAGCGCAACCGAAGCATTACAGAGAGCGGCTACCTCGACTCGGCAACAGCGCACGCGCTCGGCATCCCGACCGATTCCGACATCGAGCCGACGGAGAATGTATTCACATCGTCGGAGTCAGTCTGATTCGCTCAGACCACGCTCAGAGATCGCGGCTACTACAACGGCCCGATCAATGGTGTGATGACCAATGCCACGCGCGCCGCGATTCGCCAGCTCCAGCGAGGCAATAATCTGACGGTAACCGGCGAGCTTGACATGAGGACTGCGCGGATACTCGGCGTAGCCAGCGAGGCTGGCTACGAAGCGAGGCCGATTGAAGTAGTGAACCCGCGCGCGGAGCGCATCGATCGAGATTCGATTCGTATAAGCCTCGACGTTCACACGCAGGGCGCCGGATGGCAGGTCTTCGTCAATCGCTTCGTGACTGGCAACACCCTGCACGTTTACGTGCGCGGCACGCCTCCGCGATACGGCCAGGGAACGACCACCGACCACCGCCCGTTCACTGAGACCTACGACAATCTGCCGAATGTAACGCGCGTGATCATTCACGGGCCACAGCGTGACTTCACGGCCGATCTTCAAGGCGGCGGCACAAGCATAGGCAATCCGCGACAGATCGCCGCTCTTGCTCTTCGCCTGGTGCAGGATTATCAGCGGGATTTGAATGTTCGCAACAATCGCGGTCAGGTGATTTTTGACCGCCGCCGTAACATAAGTCAGAACCAAGTGCAGATACTTTCTCAGATGAACAGTCTGCATGCGGCGGCTCAACTCTACTTCCAGTTGACCTCTTCGATCACAGACCCGGATGCAGTCAGGGGTGGGGCCGGCGCTCTGGTGAGACAGGCGCGCTTGCTTGATCGACTGACGAAGCGTTATACGCAGTTGACGCTCTCTTCAACCGTGCGCAATGACTGGCAGCAATTACAGTCCGAGATTGCCCGGATCAATGTGGCCGACGCCGATGCGGATGGCGACATATTCCGGTAGCGGCTGAATGATGAGAGGAGCGTTCAACTCCTCTCATCATTTTTTCGGTGACGGATCATATTAGAAAACCTGATGTGCAACTCTTTGGGATTTCAAATATGTCCCGTAGGGACAAACGGTAATAGCCCAGCAGTTTACTGCTGGAGATTGAGCCAATAGTTCTATCAAGTCCCGTAGGGACGGCCGAGAGTTCAATCGTCCCTACGGGACGAAGGTTATTTGGGTGATGGCTTCCCAGCAATGAATTGCCGGGCTACTTTCAATCACCCCTGACGGGGCAGAAAAGAGTTGCACATCAAGTATTAGAAACTCTTCCAGGCTCGCGAGTATATTTCTGCTGAAATCCGGAACCATTCTGCTTTATCTGCTATCCCTCGATGCCGATTCTTTTGTGTATTGTCCTGTATTGCACAGAAATAGATTCCCGGTGAGCGTATCATGAGAACTATATCTGGCAGGATCCGGAGCAGCAGAACCTGCGACCTCAGACGGATGCATCAGGATGCGCCAGTGGAAATCATAGCCATATTTAAGGAGCATACGATGAAACCTAATATCTTGAATCGGATGATGGCGGCGGTTGTAATGAGCGCAGTGTTGTTGGTGGGAATGAGCGTACCGACCACCGCGCAGCAACAATCGCAGCAAGAGCAGAAGCAGCAAAAGCAGAAGCAGCAGCAAGAAGCGAAGCAACGACAGGCGCAGAAGCAACAACAGCGCCAACAGCAACAACGACAGCAGAGGGCACAGCAACAGCAACAGCAGCAGCGACAGGAACAGGCGCGGCAGGCACAGATAAAGAGATCGAGGCAGCAACAGCGCCTGTCTCAACAACAGCAGCGACAGCGTATCGATCAGCATCAACAACGTCTGGCGCAGTACCGCACACATCTGGAGCAGCAGCAGCGTATCGCGCAACAGCAGTCGGCGCATCTACAGCAACAAAGGCGTTTGGCGCAGTATCGTTTTCAGCAACGGTATTTACAGCGTCTGCGTCAGCAGCAGCTACGTATCCAGAACACGCGCAACTACAACTACAATCGTGATCCGTACTTCTACACGCCGTCGAGCTATCGGTACTCTCGCGGCGGCCGCTACTACGAGACGAATCAATACGGCGCAAACCTGCTCCGGCAGGCCGTCAACTACGGCTATGAGGAGGGCTTCCGCGCCGGAGAGGCAGACCGGCAGGATCGCTGGGCTTCCAACTACAGAGACAGTTACGCCTATCAGGATGCGAACTACGGATTTAGCGGCTATTACGTAGACCGGGACGACTACAACCACTACTTCCGCGAGGGCTTCCGTCGCGGCTATGAAGACGGCTACAACAGCCGCTTTCAATATGGCAGGCGCTCCAACGGAAAGTTTGCCATTCTGGGTACCGTTTTGTCGGTATACTGCGCGCGGGATGAAATGACAGTTTTGAGTAGAGATACCATCGGACGCGCGCCCTGCCGGCTGACATAGATCAAACGGGCATCCGGAAGATAGCAGGTGACTTCCTGGTCCGAGCGTATGACTTCGCGCATCGG
>JAKEHD010000537.1 GCA_022615215.1 Blastocatellia bacterium | reverse complement strand
TCCCGACCGGCGGCGATCTCGAGCAAGACCTCGGGTATCTGGCCTGACGCGATGATGGTCGCCGTCCCGGAGCGTGCGGCAAGCGCCGCCGATTGCGGCGCAATCCAAATAAGATTCTGTGCTGAAAAACTTTCATTTTACCCCGCGCGCGGTATAACAACGGACAACTGACAACGGACGAATCAGTTATAACTTTCGGACGAAGCTCTTGCCCGGCAATTGCTTTATGCGGTCGAGCATCTCAAGTTTCAGGAGCGCATCCATCAATTCGCCGATGCTCAGTTTCGAGACCGAAATCAACTGGTCTATGTGTATCGCTTCATCTGCCTTGATGAGCGAAAGCAGTTTGCGCTCCGCATCCGACAGCGCCACCTCGTCCATGCTGAGTTGCTCGATTCGCGCTTCCTGATGCTCGGCCGATAGTATCTTCGCCTTCAATTCCGCAGGGAACTCTTCTACGACATCGCGCCAGGTCTGCACGAGTTTGGCCCCGTCTTTTATAAGATAGTTAGGGCCGAAGCTCTTCGAAGAGGTTATGTTGCCGGGCACGGCGTAAACATCGCGGCCCTGCTCGTAAGCCATGCGAGCCGTAATCAAAGAGCCGCTGCGCTCGGCCCCCTCGACTACGAGCACGCCGAGCGAGAGGCCGCTTATCACACGATTTCGAAAAGGGAAATTCTGAGAGACGGGCGGCGTGCCGAGCGGGAACTCGGTTATGAGTGCGCCGCGCTCGACTATCTGTTCGGCCAGTTTCCGATTCTCTTTCGGATAAACCGCGTCAAGCCCCGTCCCCATCACGGCTACGGTGAGACCATTGCCTTCGAGCGCGCCGCGATGCGCGGCCGAATCGATCCCGCGCGCAAGTCCCGATACAATAGTCACGCCGCGCTCGCCTAGATCGCGTCCGAGCATCCCGGCCACGTTTCGTCCATAAGTCGAGCACCACCGCGAACCTACTATTGCGACCGCAGGCTGATCGAATGCCCGCGACACATCCCCCTTTGCGTAGAGCACTATGGGCGGGTCGTAGGTTTCGCGCAGAAGAGATGGGTAGCCTTCGTCCCCGAGCGCGAGGGCCTGGCCGCCTAGCCGCGCGAGTCCTTCGATTTCGCGTTCGGCCGCTTCTTTCGGCTCTGCGCTCTTGAGCGAATCGATGGCTTCGCGGCCAAGCCCTGCCGATTCGAGTTCGGCCCCGCTTGCTTCAAAGCATTCGGAAGGCGAGCCGAATCGGTCTATCAAAGAGGCGGCGGTTCGAGACCCGACCCCGGTGACGAAACTCAGGGCCACCCAATCGCGCAGAGAGTTTTTCGATTCCTCAGACATTCATCATCCCCTCCCCCATGGTCGGGGTACTGAAAGATTTCTTTCTCAGGCCGCCAGAAGGTGAAACGGATAATACACGGGCGCTGATACTTTCAGGGAGCCTGATTTTACTCTCTTTGCCTCAGTAGTCAAGCCCCGTGCGGTTGCCTCATTATTATATAGACGCATTTTCGACCCCGTACCATGCAGAAAAATTTCATCAGTCTTCAGCTATCAGTCTTCAGCTATCAGACATGCAGAGGCCGGCGTCTGCGTCCGCTCGTACAGGCAAATGAAAAACATTATACGTATAAAAATTGAACGCCCGGCCCGCAGCATGTAAAATGCAGGTTCTCAAAGGGCTGTGTTCACCACAGCAGGCGGAGCAGGAGGGAGACATAATGGGGGACGTTCGCAAGGCGATTCCAAAAGTAGAAGCAGTCATAAAACAGGCGGACCCTGAGGTCATAGTGCAGGGTACGCTTTACGATGAGGTAAGCGGCAGGCTCTTTGTGACTCTTATAAAGGGCGTCCGAAAAAAGATCATCACATTACCCGCTCACTACTTCGACGGCGATATGGAGAGAGTCAAACAGGCCATCGAGCGCGGCGTCGAGAGGCTTCAGGAAGAACCCGTAGGGTAGAGAAGAGCCGAGCGGCGAAAATAACGAATGGGATTCAAGTACAGAGAGACCGTACTCGCCGCGCTCGTCCGGCACGGCGTGATGCCCGACCAAAAGACTCCGCCCGAACTGGTCCACGAATTTATAAACGACCTTTACCGATACGAAATCCGCAAGCTGAGAGACCGTATGCGAGCCGGGCTCATCGCCAAAGAAGATTACGCCTCTCGCGTATCGGAACTGCGCAAGCGTTATCCCATCCTCTCGCTGCCTGTCGAATACTGGACCGAATAATCAAGGCTGTTGCAAAGTAGGTTGACAAAGAGAGATGTCCGGCCTGGGAGCGCAGGCATCTTGCCTGCATGCGTTGAGGAGACGCCAATTTTTGAGGAAATCAGTAATTGCGCAAGCCTTGCACGCTGGAAGCATGCGCTCCCAGGAACAGCCCTGACCGAATAAGGGCCGCTGTGGTGTTTTCCCGTCGTTCGTGGCTTAATAGAAGGTATGCCTCAGCCGCAAAATAAAATACGTGCGCTGATCGTAGATGATGAGCCGCTCGCGCGCCGCACCCTTCGTCACCTGCTGAAAAACGACCCGGAAATAACCGTCATAGCCGAATGCCGGAACGGGTTGGAAGCCGTCCGTGCCATTCGCGATCATAACCCCGACCTGCTCTTCCTCGATGTGCAGATGCCGGAAATGGACGGGTTCGAAGTGCTCAACGAGGTGGGAGCAGACCTTATTCCCGTCACTATTTTTATAACGGCTTATGACAGGTATGCGCTCAAGGCTTTCGAGGTGAGCGCGGTCGATTACCTTCTGAAACCCTTCGAAGACGCGAGGTTCGAAAGAGCTTTGCTGCGCGCCAAAGAGTATGTACTTCAAAGAAAGGATGGCCGGCTGAACCAGAGACTCGCTGCGTTGCTCGATCACTACACCTCTCGGTCGCAGCCACCCTCCGGGCCGGTAGATAAGCCGAAATATCTTCAACGCATAGCGATCAAATCCGGCGGGCGCATATACTTTTTGAAGGTCGAAGAGATCGATCACATCGAAGCCGCAGACCAGTACGTGCTCTTTCATGTGGGCGCGAAATCTCACCTTACGCGCGAAAGCCTGACGAGCCTGGAAGCTCGACTCGACCCCGACAGATTCTTTCGCTCGCACCGCTCCACCATAGTCAATCTCGAACGTGTGAAAGAATTGCAGCCGAACGCTCACGGGGACAGCGTGATAGTTTTGCATGACGGCACACGGCTCAAGCTCAGTCGCAATCGCCGCGAAGAGTTTCAGGAAGCCCTGACACGCAGCCGATAAATGCGCTCATTCGCTGACGCGCGCTCCCACAGGCGAACGATTCTCACCCGTTCACGCCTTCCTGCCGCCGCCGGCTCCAAAATTTCACCCTAACAGCCGATTCCGCCGTTTTCCTTTCAAGAGAGCCGTTATGCACAGGGTCAAAAATGCGTCCGACAGGCAGGTTGCCGCATGTCGTTATTGCGAATCCGGCGGCTTCGCCTGTGATGCGAGCTATGAATTGTTTCAATAACGAAAGGATGAATCTTATGAAGCGAACTCTAACCATCACACTCCTGGGTCTCATGGCGGTCCTATCGGTCTCGGCTCAGGCCCTGCAACAACCCTCCATATCCAAAGAGAACGATCGGGCTGAAACCATGCCGGGTGTGGATCAGGTACTCGACCGGTTTGTGAACGCGATAGGCGGCCAGGCGGCCAATAAAAAGATCACGAGCCGTGTGACCAGGGCGACGATCGAAATTCCCGCAGCCAGCTTGAGCGGGCCGGTTGAAATTTATGCCAAATACCCGGACAAGTTCTTCACCATCGCGACGATAGAGAACGTGGGCGAATTCAAATCGGGCTACGACGGCAAGACGGGATGGTCTCTGGACCCTCAAAACGGATTGCGCGAACTGAGCGGCATCGAGCTTGTTCAGACGAAGCGGCGCGGAGAGATTCACGGTCTCCTCGATCTGAAAAAGAACTTCTCCAGGATGGAAGTGAAAGGGAAGGATAAAGTCTCAGGCCGCGACGTTTACATAGTAGAGGCCGTCCCGCCCGAAGGCACGGCACAAAAACTCTACTTCGACACCGAATCGGGGTTGCTCGTTCGATGGGATATAGTAACCGTCACCCCTCAAGGAGACTTCCCCCTCACAAACTACTTCGAGGACTACAGAGAAGTGGGTGGTGTAAAACTGGCATTCTCTGTCCGATTCGAGAGCGCGGCTGGAAGCTACACGATCAAGCTTCAAGAGGTGAAGCATAACGTCGCTATCGATGACGCGAAGTTCAATAAGCCGTCATAACTCACGCAATCGCTTTGCTTCACAGGCACATCGCTTGTGGCCGGAGGGGTCGTTATAATGGATGTATGATAAGGGAATGAACCTTTGTCAGTCGTCCATCGTTCGTAGTCTGTTGTCAGACCGGGTATCGGATTGTAACTGTAATAGAGCTTCAGACGCCCTGCAACGGACCACGTAAGAAAGAAATCTTTATGACCACGGACTACGGACGAATTTATGAACTGGTCGAGCATAAAAGAGAATACGACGCTGGCGATGCAGACGCTTGCGGCGCATAAGTTCCGCGCGTCGCTCACGATACTCGGCGTCTTCATAGGCGTGCTCGTGATAGTGCTTATGGCCGCCGTCTTGAACGGCTTTCGCCAGACGGTGCTCGATCAGGCCGAGAGCTTCGGCACGCGCAACGTATATCTGTGGCGCTATCCTTTCATACAGACGGGCCGCCTGCCCACCGAAGTGATCAATCGCAAGCCGCTCACGCTCGAAGACGCTCAGGCCATCGAGCAGGAAGCGACGGCAGTAGAGTTCGTCTCGCCGGGGCTGATATACGGATTGCCGAGGCCGGGCGAGATGCCTCTGCCCCCGCCCGAAGCCCGTTACCGCGACCGCGTGATGAACCGTCCGCGACTCATAGGGAATTTCCCCGTCGCCGAACTAGTCTTGAATGTTCCCGTAGACGAAGGGCGTTATTTCGTAGAGGCCGAAGCCAGGCATCGCTCTTACGTCTGCGTACTCGGCTTCAATGTGGTGGAGGCGCTCTTTCCCGCCGAAGACCCCATCGGCAAGACCATAAACGTTGGCGGCCAGGATTTCACCGTCATAGGCACGATCAAGAAACAGAAGGCGGGTCCATTCGGCTCAGAGAATCAGGAAGACAACGATATATTAATTCCCTATTGGACATTCAATAAAATGTTTCCCGCCATCGATGACCATTTCATAATCCTCCGCATGTATGAAGGGCGAATGCAGGAGGGCATACAACAGATCGAACAGACACTGCGCCGCCGCCGCAACGTGCCGCTTCGCTCGGACAACAACTTCGAGATAGGAACGCCCGAATCCTTCATCTCCACTTTCGACGACATAGTGGGGGCGGTCGTAGGGGTCATGATGCTGATCTCTTCGATAGCCTTCATGGTCGGCGGAGTGGGAGTGATGAACATAATGCTCGTGGCCGTCACCGAGCGCACGCGCGAGATAGGTATACGCAAAGCCGTTGGCGCTCGGCGGTCGGACATAACATGGCAGTTCCTGACCGAAGCGGTCACGCTCACGGGCGCGGGCGGAATGGCAGGGCTGCTCTTTGGCTGGTTTATTTCATGGGCGGTATCGAGCCTGATACCGGCCCTTGCGATGAAGATACCCGTGTGGGCGGCGGCGTTCGGCTTTTTAGGTTCGGTAGCGGTGGGAATGATCTTCGGTATATGGCCCGCAGTAAAGGCCGCGCGGCTCGACCCCATCGCGGCCCTCAGGCACGAATGATCTCAAACCGGACGGCGATTTCATATACGCCGTCGGCGATTCGAATTCAGCGATTGGCGAAGTGTCAGCGGCCGTTCGCTCCATAAAGACAACTTCTTCGTCCGCTCTGCCGTTACACGCTGGCAGGAAGACATTGAGCGATTCTTCCGCTGAACGTAAGGTCGGGGCTTGCAGATGTCCGCGTTTTCCAGAGCAACTACGCGGCTGCTCGCCTCGACCTTACATATCAAAGAGTTGAAACGCAACAACATTTGAGGGTAAGGTGCGAGGGTGAACATTGTAAGGTACTATCTCGCCCTGATGAGTTTGATCTACTGGTCGGCGGTCATTCCATTCTGGCTATTGATTCATCCTTTCATCGAATTCTGGCGAAGGCTTGGATACAGGCTGACCTACGCGATCAACTTCACCGTCATGGCGATCCTCGGCGCGGTCATATTCCTGTTTCGAGGCAGACTGCTTTCGATAGAGTTCGGGACCAGTTATTTCCTGATCGCGCTGGCCGTATTGATTTATTCGCTCGCGGTCGGTGTATATTTCAAACGTCGCAAGCACCTCACGAAGGCTATCCTGTCGGGACTTCCTGAGCTTGCTCCCGAAAAGGCCGAGAGCAAATTGTTGACCGAAGGCATATACGCCCGCATACGCCATCCGAGATACCTGGAATTGTTGCTCGGCCTGCTGGCGCTGGCTTTCTTTACAAACTACCTGGCGCTCTATCTGCTCTTTCCAATATTTTTCGCGGCCATCTTTCTCATAATCCAATTCGAGGAAAAGGAGCTTCGGGCAAGGTTCGGCAAGGAGTATGAAAGATACTCGGAGCGCGTGCCCCGCTTCGTGCCGAGGTTTTAGCGCATCGACTATGCGAAGGAACCGTCACCAAACAGGCCGCGTATGAAACCATGCTGGCCGATGAATCCATAATCGGAGTAAGATAAGGGCAAGGAGTTTGGAAAAAGATGGCAAGCAAATTCGATGAACTGAAGCGGCGCGCGGAGAAGGCGGCGCGCGAGCTTGATGAAAAATACGATATAAAATCGAAGGTGGATAAGGGAACACGCGCCGCAACCGATGCGCTTCGCAAAGGCGCTGACATCGCAACATCAGGTTTCGAAGCCGCGCGCGATGAAGTCTCACGCATAGATAAAGAGCACAAAATCAGCGAGACCGCGCGCGAGACTGCGCGCCGCGCAGCCGACGCCGCCTCAGATGTCGCGGAGCGGTCGGGCGTTAAAAAAAAAGCCGAGGAGGTAGCCGAAGACGCTAAGACCACTGCAACAGACCTCTTCGGCGAAGCCCGCCGCTATTACGATAACGCGACCGGCGCTGCCCGGTCAGGAGTCTCGGCCGCGCGATTGCCCTCCTCGATTACGGGAGCCGTAAAGACGGCGCGCGACTGGATAAAAGAAAACCCCGGCAAGACCGCCATCGTATCGCTCGCGCTCGTTGCGGGCACTCGCGTGGGTTCGGCTTTTTCGGCCCTCGACGTGACCTTGCTCGGAGCGGGCGGCGCGGGCAACTGGCTCTTTCATTCGGCGGTCGTGCCCTACGGGCTGAGAAAGCTCTCCGAGAAATACGAAGCCTATCTCAAACGTCAGGAAGAGTTGATAAAAGAAGGAAAGCTCGACGAGAGCGAGCAGGCGCGAGTCAAGTTCGAGCGCGACGTGGCCAAATACGTCGGCGCTCCGCTGCTCGGCGCATTCAGCGTGGCGGCGGGCGCGGGGCTTGTGTACGAAGCGTTCACGGGAGCCGCGGTCACAGGTTTTCCCATAAGCCTCGTCATAGGCGGAAACCCTCTGCTATCGAGTATATGGCTTTTCGGCAACGGGCTGGTCTGTTTCCACAACGGATATAAATTCTTCATGATGGCGCTCGGCGACCAGGAAGATGTCAACCGCGTCGTGCGCGACATAAAGGGACTGCTGCCCGCCTGATTCGAAGCATGAAAGAAATCAACGTCGCGCTCCTCGGACTGGGAAACGTCGGCCTCGCATTCGCGCGTTTCATCGAGAGAGCGAGCGACGAAATAAAAATTCACATTCGCGCGGCAGCCGACTCTACCGGCGGTCTGATTCTGGATGCGCCCGCGCAATCGTCAAGCACAGCAAAACATGCGATGGACTTGCTGCTCGCCCATAAAGAGTCGGGCCGCAGCATAAAAGAGTTCTCGCCGGATGATTCCATAACGGACCCGCGCGAATTCATCAAATCGCTTCCCTGTGCGGGCGTCTCTCTACTGGTCGAATCCCTGCCGACAAATCTCTGCGACGGGCGGCCCGCGCTCGATTTGTTGCTTGCGGCGCTCTCTCAGGGGACCGATGTGGTGACGGTCGATAAAGGCCCGCTCGCCTGTGGATTCGAGAAGATAATGGAAGCGGCGCAGGCGGCGGGCGCGCGTATAGCTTACACAGGCACGACGGGCGTGAAGGTGCCCGATGAGGTGCGAGGCGAGCGAGTGCTCGAAATACGGGGCATTCTAAACGGCACGACCAACTACATATTGACAGAGATGCAAACGGGGTCGCTCTCTTTCGAAGAGGCGCTCGCCCGCGCCGAGGCCGAAGGCATAGCCGAACCCGACCCTTCGCTCGACATCGCGGGGTGGGACACGGCGGCGAAGATTCTCATCCTCGCAAAGACATTGATGGGGGCCGATGCGTGCCTTGAAGAAGTTTCTCGAATAGGTATCGGTCCCGAAACCCGGTCGCTGATAGAGACGGGCCGCGAGAGTGATCGAATCGTTCGACTAGCCGGGCGCGCGCGTATATGGCAGGGCCGAGTGAGGGTCAGCGTCGCGCCAAAACTTCTGAACAGCGATTCGCCCTTTTACGAAGTATCAGGCACGTCTAAGGCGGCGGTCTTTCGCACGGAAGGGCGCGGCGAGGTATGGACATTTTCACGTTCGGGGCGCGACGCCATTTCGCAAACGATTCTGGACGATATTATTTCAATGATGGGTGAAACCTTCTGAATGCTGTCCGTGGTCAGTCGTCCGTTGTCCGTTGCTCACAAGCTGAGGCCCTGGAAGAAGCGCAACGGACCACTGACAAAGGACAGAAGCATACTTATGGGCGGCTACGCGATTACGCGACCACGCGATTACGCGACCACGCGATTACGCGACCACGCGATTACGCGACCACGCGATTACGCGACCACGCGATTACGCGACCACG
>JAKEHD010000536.1 GCA_022615215.1 Blastocatellia bacterium | reverse complement strand
TTGGTTGATGCTCATCGGTTGCTCGTGGATTGGGCAGAAGGCAACGGACGAAATAGTGTGATGGCGGGAGGCGGCCCCGGTTTTCGAGGCACTGGCGAGGGCGTAACCTGGGAATGCGCGAAGGACACCAACATAAGCAATCATGCGCCCGACTGCGCGATGCAGTGGAACGGAGGAGATTTTGCTGTGGCGGCGACGGCAAGCACGCTGCACACGAACAATCAGACAGGAGATGTGAGTTGGGATGTGACAGCAGATTTACTCGGAGGGGCGAGTTACGGATGGCTGATAAAGAAGCAGGTTGAGGGACAGAATGGACAGGTGAGGTATTACTCAAGAGAGGGAGCATCTTTAGCGGGGAATGCGAATCTCGCTCCCAGGCTCGTGCTTGTTTATTCGCCTTGAACTTGTCGGCGAAGTTCTGGCGGAGGCGGGATTGCAACTGATTGCATGGGTGAACTATGAAAAAGATACCCGAACATCATGCTTATTTTTTAGCCGTCGGCGCAGGCATATTTATAGTCGCTGCGGTATTTGGCATAGATTTAGGGAAATCCAGTTTCTATTCTCTCGTCGCTGCTTACACAATCACCGGCATACTTTTCGGGCTGGGCTGGCCTAGCCCTGGCTGGCGCTGGGGGATATGGATAAGCCTTCCTTCGCTATTTTTCCTGGTCTACCTTCTGCCTATCAAAACCGGCTCCTCATTTCTTCCACGCTTTGGAACGCCTCTGGCAATACCGCTGACAGCGTTCATAGTCGCCCCTGTATGCGCATACATCGGCTCGAAGGTTTCGCCTCGCCGTCTCGATACAGACATCCCAAAGAAAAGAAGGTCACCTGAATCCTTCATAATCGAGGGAGGGATTTCGGGACTGATCGGCGTTATTGCCGGTTTTGCAGTTCTGAATCTATTGTACTCGCGGAGCTTGGATGGGAGACTTTGGGGCCATCGAGCGACCAGCCTGGGACTTTGGATGTTCACAAGCTTACCCTTTATCGCGTGTACTCTGGCGGTTATTGGCGGAGTGATCGGATGGATAACAGCAAGTATCAGTGAGAGAACGCGGATCATAAAACCACTGGTGATTATGATCGGGATAATCATAGGGGCCGCGATGGGCGCGACTACTGCGGCGGTTGTGGCAAGGATTTTTGACTATGGCGCACTGACAGAGTATCAGTTGAATTTCATATACGGATATTACTTTGTTAAAAGCGCGGCAGTCATCGGAGCCACCTCAGGAGCAATCGCGGGAGGGTTTACAGCCCTGGTCAAGCCCAGGATATGACGGAGCCTCAGCGAGAATTCAACCAGCCGTCAGCCATCAGCTATCAGCCATCAGCCATCAGTTGGAAGACTGACCTCTGGCCCCTGGTCCCTGACCCCTGAATCCCGCCCCGACAAAAAGGGCCTTTCTTCATTTGACTAGAATGCTAATTTCATGTTTCATGCTTGCTTGCAATCGAGCGTTTAATACTTTTGGCGCTATGACAGAGGATGAGCATTGTCTTCATTGATTGACGAAAACCGACAGCGACCTTTCGACATGGATGATTCCCCCGCCGATACTTTCTGGCGGGTCGAAGGCAGCCTCCTGAATCTCAGCGCCGTGCGCCCCGTCGCATTCTTCACCTGGAATGCTCAGAGCTTCCTCGAACGCTGGGCGCGGCGCGGCGGGGTGGCGCTGTCGGCATTGATAAGGCCCTTTCTTTATGCCACCAATCGCGTCTTCGCAACCCGAGTGCTTCATACGCTCCTGCGAGGGGTCAGCCAGGACCGCCTCGACCTGCTCGGCGAGGAATACTTCAACTATGTCCTCAAACCTCGCCTTCATCAGCCGAGCGTCGAAAAGCTCAAAGAGTTGATGGACGCGGGCCGGACAGTCGTGCTGGTCTCTCAGGGGCTTGACCACGTTATGCGCCCCCTGGCCGAATACCTCGGAGTCGAGCGCCTGGTTGCGAATCGCCTGGAATTCCGCGACGGCCTGGCAACGGGCCGCTTGCTGTTCCCTGTCATACGGCCTCGCGGCGGATTCGCTCGCCTCCGGATTCGAAAGACCGATGGCCGCATAGCACACGATCAACTGGCCAGAGACCTCGGCTTTTCGGATTCGATGGAAACTCTCGACCACGCTATCGTCTCAACCCGCAGATTGCAACATCTGCCCACCCGCCCGCTCGTCTTGTTCGACACTCATAAACCTGTCAAGCCGCTTTCCGTGCGCCGGTCGCTCGCAGGAAAAAATATACTGCTCATAGGCGTGACCGGGTTCATAGCCAAGGTCTGGCTGGCGAAGATGCTCAGGGATGTCCCCTCCATAGGCAAGATATATTTATTGATCCGCCGCAGTCGTTCGACCCCGGCCTCGCGCCGCTTCGAAAAGATAGTCGAGCAATCGCCCGTCTTCGAACCCTTTCACGAACGCTACGGCGACGAACTGGGCCGCTTCCTCGCTGATCGAATAGAGGTGATCGAGGGCGATGTTTCGCAGCCGGGCCTCGGCCTGGATGCCGACACGAGAACGCACCTCGCCGAGACGCTCGACCTCGTGATTAATAGTTCGGGGCTTACGGATTTCAACCCGGACCTGCGCTCGGCCCTGAACATCAATGTTGATGCAGTCGTCCACATACTCGATTTCATTCATCAGAGCGACCGGGCCGCCCTTCTACACCTTTCGACCTGTTACGTCGCGGGCGCGCGCGACGGGCGAATCCCCGAAGAGCTTCTATACAACTACACGCCCGCTCGCGTCGCGGGGTTCGATGCCGAGCGTGAGCGCGAATCGCTTCACGCCCTCATAAGAGAGATCGAAGTCCGCAGCGAGAGCACAGAAGTCACAGAAGAACTGCGCCGCGGGCTCCGGGTCAAAGGGAACAAAAAGGTTACAGGCGAGGCCCTCGAAGTCCTCGTTCGAAAGAGCCGTTCGCGCTGGGTCCGCAACCGGTTGACCGAAGCCGGAATTCGCCGGGCAAAGGAGCTTGGCTGGCCTAACACCTATACCTTCACCAAAAGCATGGCCGAATCGCTCATCGCAAAGCGCGGAATGGACCTCGCCGTAGCTGTGGTGCGCCCCTCGATAGTCGAGACCTCTACGCACGACCCTTTCCGGGGATGGAACGAAGGCGTAAACACATCGGCTCCCATCTCTTACCTGCTCGGCACATATTTCAGGCAACTCCCCTCGAACGAACGCAAGTGCCTCGACCTAATACCCGTAGACCTCGTGTGCCGGGGGATGAGCCTTATTGCCGCCGCGCTCGTCGAACGCGCTCACGACCATCTATATCAACTTGCCACCTCGGCCGTAAACCCCTGCGATATGCGGCGCTCGATAGAGCTTACGGGCCTCGCGCATCGCAAACACTATCGCGCGCAGGAGGGATTGGAGCACTGGCTGCGGAGAAAGTTCGACTCCATACCCGTCTCGAAAGAGCGATACGAGCGACTTTCAGCGCCGGGCCAGAGGGCCGTAGTTCAGGCCATTCAGAAAATCAGTTCTCCGCTTCCATTGAAGAGGCCGCCCTTCGCTCGCGCCGAGCGAGGGCTTGACCGCGTGGAAAAACTGATAGAGCTTTACGAGCCTTTCATCCTCTATAACGAACAGGTCTTCGAAGCGAAAAACGTCGAGTTGCTGTCTGAGGCCCTGCCGCCTGACGAAAAGGATGCATTCGGCTATGACGCGCTTGCGATAGACTGGTGGGAATACTGGATAAACATACACATCCCCGCCTTGCGGAAATGGGCTTATCCGCTTATAGAAGGACGCCCGGTTGAAAACAACTCCCATCGCACTTTTCAAATGCCTGCGCGCTCGTCCGCGCCGGGCAACGGCGACGAGACCGAGAAGAAGCAGGGGAGCGGGGGAGCAGGGGAGCAGGGGAGCATAGGAGCAGGGGAGCAGAGGAGCAAGGGAGTGGGGGAGTGGGGGAGCAGAGGAGCAAGAGAGACATAGATGCAGTGAAGCCAGAACCCGAGCACCCCTGCACCCCTGCACCCCTGCACCCCTGCATAGAAAGCACCCCTGCACCCCTGCATAGAAAGAACCACAGACCACTGACCATGGCTATATTCCTGACAGGCTCTACAGGCTACCTCGGCGCTCATCTGGCTGCGGAGTTGCTCGAAGGACACGCGGATTCATTGAACCTGCTCGTCAGGGCGTGCGACCTACGCGAGGCCGAAGAGAGACTCTGGCGCGCTCTGCAACTTCACATGGATTTCCCGCGCTTCTACGGCTTTCTGAAATCTCGCATCAATATATTCCGGGGCGACCTGACCGATTCCCGATTCGGCCTTGCGGAAGATGATTACGACCGATTGGTGCGGTCTACGGATTCCATAATCCATTGCGCCGCCTCGCTCAATCGCAAGAGCGAAAAGAGTTGCCTGAACGTCAACCTTCGCGGCACGCTCGAAGTCATAAAATTCGCCGCGCGCGCGCGCGATCATCACCGACTCAGGCGCATAAGCCATGTGAGCACCGTCGCCGTAGCCGGGCATCGCAAAAACGAAGTGGTCGGGGAAGACGAAGCGATAAACTGGGAGTTGTCGGATTACGACCCTTACGCGCGCACGAAGAAATTCAGCGAGCACATGATAAACGAGCTATTGCCCGATGTGCCGCATACGGTCTTCCGCCCATCGATCATATTGGGTGACAGCCGCCGCGCCGAGACTACACAGTTCGACATGGTGAGGTCTTTCGTCTTCCTCGCGGGGCTTCCCATATTGCCCTTCCGCGCTGACGCGGCGTTGGACATCGTTCCCGTCGATTTCGTGGCAAGCTCTATAGTGACCCTGCATCAGAAAGAGGAGCCGGACCATAATATATATCATCTGTCATCGGGGACCGGGTCGCAGACCTTTCGCGAGTTGACCGATGCATTAGCCCGCGTTCGCGGAAAGCGAGGGCCTCGCTTCATGCCCGGACTGGAGCGGCCTTTCATAAAATTGGTCGACTTCCTGAGCTCGAACCCCCTCCCTCACGGTCGGGGTACTGACCGTCGCGGCACGGCCATCGGCTTCGGGGCTTCTCTGCTCAAGGTGTTCATTCCATATCTGGTATGGAACACGGTCTTCGACAACACGCGGGTGGTTACTGAAACGGGCCGCGCGCCCGCGCCTTTCTCCGAGTACAGTTACCCTCTGTTGAAATTCGCCAAAGAAGGGAACTTCACTTATGACTATAAGGAATGGCCGAGCGCCGATATCAGCCGTCAGCCGTCAGCCGTCAGTCTTCAGCCATCAGCCATCAGCCGTCAGCCGTCAGCCGTCAGCCGTCAGTCTTCAGATCATACTTCTGATAGCTGAAGACTGATAGCTGATAGCTGATTAGAGGAGCACGCACAATGAGCATGGATATAGTTTTGGAAGCCTGGGTGAGCGCCGCTATAGAGGTGACGAAGATGAAATGGATGCTGGGGGCGGGCCGGTCGTGGAAGCCGGGCGAGCGGCTCAAGCTGCTCTTCACAGGGTACAACGGCACGCGCAACACAGGGGCCGACGTTCGCGTGGCGGAGATGCTGCGACAGGTGCGCCGCATACTCGGCGACCAGAACGTCGAACTCAGCGTGCTCAGTCAGAATTTCGACCTGACGCGAGGGTATTTCGAGGGGGTCAAGCAGGTGAAGCTGCCCGATATCTTCCCGCCCTTTCTCTATCGTGAGGTGCGCAAATACGACGGCGTGGTCGCCTGCGAAGGCTCTATGTTCAAAAGCAAGTTCGCAAACGCATTGACGACGATGATGATAGGCTCGCTCGCGATGGCCTCTTCGCAAAACAAACTGAGCCTCGGCTATGGCGCGGAGGCGGGCCACATGGACGCTCTGCTTACGAAGATGTGCCGCCGTTATTGTGCTGACTCGCTCATCATCACGCGCAACGAGGAATCGGCCGCCTTGCTCGGCAAACTCGGCATAGCGACCGAGCTTGGGACCGACACGGCCTGGACCTTCGAGCCGCACCCGAATGAGTATGGCTTGAAGGTTCTGCGCGAATCGGGGTGGGCCGGCGAGAGCGAAGTGCTCGTCGTATGCCCTATAAACCCGTTCTGGTGGCCGGTCAAAGCCTCCGTCGCAAAGGCCGCCCTCCGCGCCATGACGGGTGCTTACCAGGAGAGCCACTATCGCTCGGTCTACTTTCATAACTTCGGGCCGAAGGTGAAGCGCGCTTACGAGCGATACTTGACGGCGCTCTCGAACGCGGTCGATGCGTTTCGCAAAGAGAATAAGGTCTTCACCGTCCTTGTAGCGATGGAGGCGCTCGACACGGACGCCTGCCGACGGATGTCCGAGCGATTGGGCGGCGTGCCGGTCTTCAGTTCGTTGGATTACGATATGTATCAACTCGTAAGCCTTCTGCGATGCTCTCACCTGATGGTGTCGTCGCGTTATCACGGCATAGTGACTGCGATGCCCGCTATGGTGGCATCAGTGGGAGTGACTATGGACGAGCGCATACGCAATCTCATGCACGAGCGCGGCCATGAGGATTTGCTTTTGAACGTGGATGATGAAGACCTCGAAGAGAAGCTTATAGCGATTATGGGCAAGTTGCAGACGGAGCACGAGAGCGTACGCGACGGGATAGGGCGGACGGTCGCCAAAAACCTGAAGGTGATGGCGCGCATGGGCGTATACTTCGAGGAGCACCTGCAAAAGCGTTACCCGGAATTTCCGGTTCGAACCGGGATACTGAGTTGGGAAGACTATCTGCCTCCGCTCAGTCCGAATTTGAGGAAACTGGTGGAGATGTATGGCTGAGGTTATACTATGGACACAATGAAAGCTTATGAGGAGGTCATCGCGCTTATCGCGGCTGGAACGGACCCCGGCAGCGTCATCGCCTTTCAACCGTCGGATGAAGTCAAGGAGCGCGTGGCCGATCTGATTCACCGTGAAAAGACAACCGGTCTTTCGCCGGAAGAAAAATCGGAGTTAGACCACTACATGGAATTAGAGCATCTGATGAGGCTTGCGAAAGCCCGCGCCCATCAGTGCATCGCCAATGAGTAGTTGATTACCTGGCGTCTCGTCCGCCATGCGCTTCCAAACCAATGCTTCGAAGGAGCCACCATTATGAGTAACGTGCAGCGTTTTCTTGCGGCGATTCTTCCTGAGCGGCTGGCGGCCGAGATGGAATCGGAGTCGCGGGCGTGGATGATTCGGTGCGAATGCGGGTTCGAGCAATCGGTCTGGGAGAGCGGCGGGATTCGATGGAAAGCGAAGGGGTCGCCCCGGCAACTTCGCATGTGCAGTTCTTGCGGGAAGAAAAGCTGGCACACAATATCGCGGAACGAGACAACGTAAATACCGAAAGGATGATGCAACGACTTGATATACTGCGCGCGGAGTAAAATGAAAGTTCTCCTGGGAGCGCAGGCATCCTGCCTGCTGGCGCTCGCGCATTCATGGGATTGAGGGAAACTGTCAATTCCTCCCGCGCGCAGTATGCAACGATTCAAAGACGGAGGCAGATTGTTATGACCACGATTCACGCGCAAATAATAGGGGACAATGCGGTATTGCTGCGCAGCGAATTGGAACGGCTCGTTGAGTTGGCGCAAAAGAGCGAAAGAGTCGAGCTACAGATGCACGAAGATGATGTGCCTACTCTGGCCGTAATGCGGCTGGCCGAGAAGAGCAGCGCGTTCGACTTCTGGAATCAAGAGGGTGAAGACATCTATTCCGCAGATGACGGTGAGCCGGTGTGATCCGGGTGCGGTTCCAAAAAGTCGATTTACAGTTGAAAGGGAATCATCCCACCAACGGCAGTTGGTGGTGCTTGAAAGGCCTACCTACTTCAACCGCGCCTCGCTTCTCTCAGGATAC
>JAKEHD010000535.1 GCA_022615215.1 Blastocatellia bacterium | reverse complement strand
TCCGCAAGGGCCACTGACGCCTCCCGAATCGTGTCCCGATAATTTTCGGTCATCGGGATCAGTTCGGCTTCGGTCGTAAACCCTACCCTGCTCTGCTCACGTTGAAGCTCGTGAAAGGCCGAAGCCACCAGCCCTGATTGCTTCTCGACCTCGCGCTGAGAGTTTGCGATGTCGATCATCGTGATAGCTATACCCGCCTCTGTGACCGATTGCGCAGACTTTTGGAAATTGAAAAAGCCCTGAGTCGCTATAACCGTCGCGCTGCTCACGCGACTATACGACTCAGCCACGAGCGCATTGAGCGCGATCTCCTGAGTGCTGAGAGTAATGATCTCCTTTTTGGCGAAGATCATTTCAGCCAGCGGCGCGAGCAGAGCGCCGACCACAGAGAACAGCACTGCTGTGCCTACAGTGATGCCGCCGAGAGAACCGACCACGGCCGTCAGCACAGCATCGTAGCCTTCGAATACCGTGCCCGACGTGCGTACCTGTTGAGTGACGCGCCCGAACCCGGTTGCCGTTTTTGTGGCAGCGTCGGTTGCTTTTTTCCCCGCGGCCTCAAAGCCGATCAAGTGGTCACTCATCCCCCTCACTGCCTTGCTTGCCGGCCCGGTTGCCGCCGCCGCCGCGCGAGTCGAAGAGGTAACACCGTTCATAGCTTTGCTCGCGCGATCTCCGCTCACCTGGCCGGAGGTGCCTATCGAATCTATCTTGGCTTTTATGGAGTCGAGTTCTCGCTTGGCCCCGGAGGCGGTTACAAACACTTCGACTCCGACTCTGCGATTCGCGCTCATCTACTCTCTCGCTCCGCGTCCTTCGCGTCCTTCCACGCGCGCCACGCCTCGTACTCGTTTCGCGCCTGACTGATGATTTGCACTAGCTCCCAATCCTCTGCGTCCAACTCCGCTATCGGCTGATTGAAATCCTTTACCTTGCGCTCCAGCCTGAAGCCCCGCAGCGCGAGATCGCCGTAGACGGGCGACTGCTCCCCGGTGTCCGGGTCGGCTGTGAATTTCAGCACCTTCTCCCATAGCTGATACTCGTGCGCACAGGCCGGACACCTTCGCGCCGCCATTTCCGCTCCTGGTATCAACTCGTCGCCGTCCCATATCTCCTCGTCGCAATCGTCTACGTGATAATTGATTTCGTAAGGATTCTTGCGGTCGATGCTCTTGAGGATCAGCCGCGCGGCCGTGGCTATCCTTTTGGGTCGAGCACCTCCGGGAATAACTTGTTGAGATACTCGATCAGTACAGCGTCGACCAGCATCTCGGCTTTCCGAACGAAGAACTCGGTCTCGTTAGGGCTGTCGCCTAGATCGATCTCACGTCCGGAATCGAAGAACTCAAACCGAACGTAGGCTTGCTTGAAGAGGTAGCGGCGCGCGGCAGCCGGGTTCCCCTTACGACGCCCCTCGCCGTTTCTGATCTCCCGAAACTTATCAATGACCGGCTGCTTGACTCGCTTCAAGAACATATCGCCGAGTACCTTGCCCGGCTCCTGCGCGTTAGGGATCGTAAATGGGTGCTCTTCCCCTTCGGCGGATTCAAAAAAAGAGGCTCCTGTTTTCTCCGTCTCGCTCATTCCTGCTGTTCTCCTTTGTTAGGGTAACGGGGTCAAATAAGCGGCCACGCCCGTCTTGCACGTCCACACTGCCGGGCCGGTATTGGCCGCAATGTCGAGCGGCGAAACCTTACAGTTCAGCACCGGCTCGATGTCGTCGGCGTCCTCTTCCGCGTTGATATGACAATTACTCACCGAGCAGACGACGCTGCGCGCGGGCGTGACGTTCGCGTCGAACGTGGCTACCAGCGTCAACAGAGTGTCATTCTCGTGATAGCCATAGATCGCGTGGCTCTTGTCCGCGCTCACCTGGAATTCAATATCAACGGTCGGCGCGTCGCCGCCATAGCGATACCCCGAAACGAACACGCTACTCGAAGAGGTCTTTCTAGGCTGCACGTTGAAATTGAGCGTGATCTTGAACGAGTTCAGCAGGCTTGTGATATCGATAGAGCCGCCGCCATTCGGGTGCAACTCCAACGTCAGCATACTGCCGAGCAGATACGTGAGCGCGAGCGTCGAAGTCGGAAACGTGAAGCTCCCCTTAGTGGTCTCGCTGCCATCCGTCTTCCAGGTCCACCCGAGCTTCACCGCCCCCTTGCCGTCCATCTCTATCGATAGCTGCTCGATCACACAGCCCTTGAATAATTTGTACCCGGCAGTCAGCCCTGAGCACACGATGCCCTCGACCAGCGAGGTCGATTTAGGCACGAGGGTACACACGGGTGGGTGCTTGATAGTGTGCGTCCAGGGGTCTACGGTCCCGGCGCTGGCGACATTCGTCAGCCCTAACGCGAGCAACCAGGTGATTACCTCAACGCTCGCGTCCATCTGCCTCGGCATCGTACCCATAGCAGACTCTAGCTGACGCTGCGTGATACCGCGCACGCCCTTGATGCGGCCAGCGTCCGTGCGATACGTCTTCTCGGTTTTTCCCGGCTCGAACTCGTTGACCTCGACCCATTGCGTCAGACTGCCGTCTGCGATCTGCACGCCGTAGACGGCCTCAGCCGCTGTAGTCAGCAGCGCCGTGCGGTAAGCTTTTATAGTGCCCGCCATTACTGCTCACCTCCTGTCTTCAATTTCACTCTCGACTTCGGGTCAACCTCGAAGCCGCCGCTATCGACAGCCGCTCGCGCGGTCGCTATATCGACCTCGAACACCTCCGCAGTCGGGTCGGGATACCACTGCCGCATCGATCTACCATCCTCGACACTCACGCACGTAAGAGGCTCAACGCCCTTCACTCGCCGCAGCAATACCTTAAACGCCTCTGGCTCTTGCGCGGCGGCCGGTTGCTCCATCCCCGTGTCCCCTGCTCCCCTGCTCCCCTGCTCCCCTGCTTTTCTCTCTTCCATAGCTCACCTCAATCGCAATTGACGGCTGCCACCGTTACTCTCAATCGCAAATCGGCCCGATGGCAGGCCCAATCGCCCAATAAAACGTCCTCAAAGTCCAGGGCCATCTGTAGTCCCTGGTGCTGCACGGTCGCCCCGAGCGCGAGCGTGTTGTCGGCCTCGAACTTGTCGGCCAGGCTATCGACCGCCGCCTGCGCGATCTCCTCCGACGCCTCGCCGTCGTCATCGTTATCGATCAGCGAGCGGTAGTATCTGATGCCGTAATCGTATGTCGCGCTCACGACCCGCGCGGGTATGCCTCGCAACACAACGTCGCGTCTGAGACGCCTGATCATATACACGTTGATCTGATTACTCTCCTCGCTCACAAACAGTTGCTTATACTCTTCGAGCAGGCCGTTTTTCGGATAGCGACGGCGACGATGTACGCGCGCCGTCGGGTCGTGCTCCTCAATGAGCGTCACGAGTCTCGTTCTAATCGCCGCGTCCGAGATCATTCAAATATCCTCGTTATAGCCTTTTCGATCTCGCTCCTGATAAGGCTCTCGTTTGCCCTGAACGCATTGCCTATCGGCCGCGTAGGCCGGATGCCCTGACGGGCGATTTTCCGGCCGACCAGAAAGGCAGTCTCATCGATCAACTGTTCGTCCGTGCGAGCGGTTTTACCCGCCCGTGCTCTGATTTGATCGACGCCGATTTTGCGCTCAACCCATAACCTGATCTTCCCGACAGGGGGAAACCTCGCGCCGGGTCGTCGTCCGAACTCGACTTCATTCCCCTCCTCGTCTACGCCCTCGATTACGCCCGCGTATGCTACGCTT
The DNA here is from genome assembly GCA_022615215.1 of Blastocatellia bacterium. Lineage (GTDB taxonomy): Bacteria > Acidobacteriota > Blastocatellia > UBA7656 > UBA7656 > JAKEHD01. The sequence continues at coordinate 14,987 of JAKEHD010000535.1, read as the reverse complement.
GAGACGACAAAACCGCTGATCGTGAGCGGCGCAGGCTGCTCGATCAGCGGTTGAATGCTGCCGGCAAAGACTCCTGTATCTCGCGGCGCGTTGCGTTGCGCCTGGGTTGCGACTCGTTCGGTCAACGAGATCACCACCTGGGTCATGGTCTCATCGAAGCGCGCTTCGAACTCGTCGAGCCTGCTTTCATCATCGACCGTGACTCTGATCTCGTCAGGCAAAGGTAAGATTTCCTTTCTCGACGCTCACGCGATTACGCTCCCCTGCGCCCCTGCTCCCCCGCTCCCCTGCATGTCTCAGGCCCCTCGACAGCCCGGAGCCGTTCCGAAGACGACAGGAGGAGAGTAATCAGGGTCGCCCACGTATCCAATCGGAGGCATGAGGCCGGCCACGATTTTGCGCAGGGTTTTCGCCTGCGTCGTGTATTTTTCCGAGATCGAAACGAAATCGACGAAATCGGCCTGCGGTGAGTGCTCTGCGGTGGGCGTGTACGCGATCGCGAGATACTCGCAGACATAAGCCGATGCGAGCCACACGACTATCCAGAAATCCTCATCAGGTACAGTTGTGTTAGCCGCATCGCTTTCGTCTATGGCATGACGCGAAGGCGGGTCGGTCGCTCGATTCGGGCGCGAGGCGGAATACTCTATAAGCGATTGCTCCAGCGCGTCGAGGTGATCGTCCGGAAAAGACGCTTTCGGGTCGGGAACCTTATGCCTGATTTTATCGAGATAGTCGGATCGAACTTTTGTGGCCATGAAAGGTCTCAGACCTCTACAAGCCGCCCGTCGGCCAGGGCCTTGCTTACGCCGGACGTGCGCGCGACTTCTACGGGCTTATCACTTGCACCCGATATGAAGATTTCGCCATTCGGATGCGCCCTGTCCACTTCCCAAAGCGCAGTCCGATTGCCCTTCACGTTCGCTTTGACCTTGATGAACTTGCCAGAAGGGATTGCATCCGGCTTACCTGCTTCAACCGGAGGTGCTGCATCTGGCTTGGAATCTTTGCTTGCCATATCCTTGCTCCTGTACATGGTGAAAATGAAGCGCCGTAAACGACACTATCAGGCGTTGACATCGAGAATAAGCGCAGCGGACGGATCGATCACCGCATAGCCTTCGTTCATGCTCATAGTCAGCTCTTCAGTCTGGCGATTGATCCATCGCATGACCTCGGCTATCTCGCTTCCGACTTCGACTACCCGCTCAAGCTCGAAGCGATTGTCGAATCCCACGATCTTGAGCGCAGGCGCGTCCGTCGTCCAGCCGTAGCCCACGCCGTCGCTCGTCCTGTTGATATTCCTGAGCGACTGCACCATGCCGCCAAGATTCAGAAACATCAGAGGGATGTTCGCGGAACCGGAGTTCAGCAAAGCGAGTTGCAGAGCCACCACTTCTTGCATCAGGGTAGTCGTGACCATGTAAGGGTTAGCGAATTTGAACTTGAACGCCAGCCAGCCCTTGAGCGTGAGAGTGCCGGCGGACGCGCCGGTATCGAGCGTGGTGAGATTGTGGACCGCTGCGGCCGTGCCCGTGTTCCCGTCGCCATTGACTATCACGTCGAGCGCGGCGGCCACCTGATCGATTTCGGTCTGCACGGCCATCTTTTGCAAATGACGACCGAGCCGGTCGATTCTCATGCGTCGAATCGCTTCATAGCTGGCTTCGAGCGACCGACCGAATTTATAGATCGGCACGGTATGCTCGGCCGCGTTCAACTTGGCCTTCGGAAGCGGCGCGCTCTCGCCCACTCTCACCTTGCGCTGTTGAGCGGCGTCGTTCGTGATGTAATAGGAACGATATTCGCCGCCCACGATCGGCGTGGTCTCGGCAATTAGTTCCGAGAGCGGTATAGCCGGAGCTATTTCCAAATCAGTGCGCGCCATCAAGTTGTCGGCATAAGGACGCGCAAGCGATCCCGGCGTGTCGTCGCTGAAGCTGTAGCTCGACCGGGTGTTTTCGCTTACGCGCGTGCGGCTGACTTCTCTGAATTTGCGCGCGCAAAATTCCGGGAAGAGCACCTTGTTGCGATCACTATCGAGGAACTTCGCGCAGATGTCAGAGTAGACGCCCTCGTGCTCGACCGAGCCGACTCTTATGTCTGCGGCGGCCAGCAGCCGCTCGAAGGCGTCCAGGCCGTCGTCGGGATATTCCGACGAGCGCAATCCCTCCTGCTCTTCCAGCCAGCCCGTGAGCGTGCGGGGCTTGTCTTTGTCTCCATGCGCGCGGTCGTACATGTCGAATGTCATGGAGCGCAGGAAATCAGCGGGCTTCTGGTAAACTTCTGTAGCGGTTCTCATAATATTCAGCCTCCAAATCGGAATCTATGAAGTCCTACAACTCCATCACAGTTCGACGACCACAGCCGCCGTGTCGTTGTTGTTGACGATGCGCCCTCGTGCGACGCCGAGTTCGGCGGCCGTTGCGGTCGCAACCTCGCGGATATAGCCTTTTGCGCCTGCCACGCCCAGATCTCCGACGATCTTCTTGCCGAGGGTGAGAGTTGCGCTGTCGCCGCCCGGCAAACTCACAGGCCCGTTCACTCGCACGACACAGAAGTTATCTGCCTCGACAAGCTCCAGGCGGCCGACAACGGCCTCGCCGTCTTCCGTGAGCTTTACCACGTCGTCTGCCGAAAACGTGACGGCAAACCCGACCTGTGCAGAGCCGCCCGTTTTCGTCTTGTCATAAACAATCGTGGAATTATCTATCTTATAGGTTCTCGTAGGGCCTTCCACGTCTGTATTCAGCACTGTCTTTCTTGGATCAGCCATAGCTAAACTCCTTTCGAAGTAAAATTGAAATCAAAGGGGAAGTCCCCTACATCTTGAAAGCACGAACCGGGGTGGAGTGCTCGACGATAGCGGGCTTGCGCTCAGATGCATCCTGCGAGAGCCTGCCACCGGGGAAATTCGCATCTCCGACCGCTTTCCAGTCATCCCGCATCCGCTTGATCGTATCGATATCGCTTCGGTCGAGCATGCTTCGATACGTCTCTTCCTGGAACTTATCGCCGTGCGCCCTGACGCCTTCAGCCAGAGCCTCCGCGATCAGGTCTTCACGGTAGCGTCTACCATCAGCCGCAAGGGATGCAATCGTTCTCACACCCTCGACAGATGCGAGGTCTTTGAAGTCAGCACATCTCTCAGCATCAGCAACAGCAGCGGCTTCCAGTGCGCGTTTAAGAGCGGATTCGACTTCGCTGGCGGCCGGGGTCTGCGGGGTAAGCGTCCGCACGAATGCGAGCACGTCCCCATCACCGGGCGTGTGACCGGCAGTAACAAGCGCGCCCCGGACTTCAGCGAGTACGGCATTTCGAGCATCGGCAACGGTTGCCGATGGGTTGTTTTCGGTTAGCATGGAATCACTCCTTTCACCTTTGATATCTGTGCCCGGCCAGAAATGGCGGGCGTTTGTGAGCTTTATCCGATACCGGGTTTCGAGCATGCGCGCGACTTCCGGGACGAGGCGGCCGCTTTCGGCTTCACGCTCGGCCTTAAGGATCGCCGCTCCGGGTGTGGCCCCGTCGTAGACCGCACTCACCTCCGACAGACGCGCATTGATCACAGTGGCAGTACACACCACGCGCTGTATAACCTCGCCCTCGCCTGTTTCGTAGGTCACGCCTGGGAAGTGCGTGCATTCGGACCAGCTCCAAAGATTTCCGCCGCATATATCACATCTGAAGCCACAGAATATTTCCGGGTCGGTGTTGTGGAAGTAGAACCCTATCGATACATCGCGTGAGATGCCCGCGCGGACAGCAGCTATGAAATCGTTTGTCGACCTGTAGGTCGCATCATTGAATTCAAGATCGGGAATGGTAAAGAAGTCAGCGAGCGCGCGGATAACCTCAGCGTCCTCCTGGAGATTCGCATCGAGCGATTGGCCGAGGGGCAAACGTCGAGAGATATGAGAGTCTTGAAACGCGCGGCCATCACGAGCATCAGCGGCGAAATTTCGAAGGCTGGTGATATGCATGTGCGTATAGTAATCGTCGAGCCGGGTGTTTGAGATTTCGGCCTGCCAGAAGAACGGCGGACGCTCATCGAAGATGGTGGGATCGAGCGCCCGGCTGGATTTGGCCATACCGAGCAACTGTTCGCTCGGCGCGCGTTTGAGGACGCGCGCCGGGTGGCTGAATACCACATTATCAATTTCGTTCATTTCGGCCTCTGCTCTCTGTTGGGGATAGGTCGCTGCTGTCGCGGGTCTGTGGTCTTCTGCACGCGCGGGTCATCACCCTTACACTTTTTACAGATGGGCGCGCGGCCCTTCTGTTTGATGCCCGTGCGCGCGCCACAATGGATGCATGTGGATTTCATCAGTTGATAAACCGCCAGTTGATAACCACCGTCCCGGCAAGCGCCGCCGCAGCATCCCCACTCGCAGCCCACAGATCAGCAACATTGAAGTGAATCGTGTGCGCGTCAGCCGCTTCTATCACAAGCGGCACCCCGGCCGTAGGAATGGCAGTCTTCACTTCCGCCGTGCCGTTGCAATCATTGAAGGTCTGGCCGGTGATGATATTTTCAAACGTAGGTGTGCCGTCCAGAGTAGCAACTGCTCCCGAAGCGATCACCGTGCCCAGGCCGCCATCGGGAGTATCGGCATTGATATTGCCCTGTGTCTGAGTGATCGAAAGATTCATGTGCGCCGATTCAACGATCACCGCCCCGGCGGGCAGCGTGTAGAGCAGCTTGCCGACCCCCAGGTTTGCGCCGCCCGCAATCGCAGGGAGCGCGGCATTGACGGTCAAAACCGTCTGATGATTGCGCCCGTCGCCATACTCGACTGCTGTTACGCCGGTCGCGGGAGTTCCGACATTGCCGGTCGTCTTACTCTCACGCACTCCAATATCTCTGAACCCGACCGCATCTTTGTTCGCGTCAACGACGACGGCCTTGCTTGCCAATACAGTGCCGGGTGTTATGCCGTCAATCTGCTCAAGCTCGGATTCGATTATGTCAGCATCGCCGATGCGAATGCCGTCGGCAGCCACCTTGTCGAAATTCGTCTCGCCCATGATTACCTCCGATTATCTAACGACTGTCAGTCCCGGCCGCCTCATCGTACCGGGGTCGACAGTAGAATCATTCGTGTCAGGCACGCCATCATCACCATCATCAGCAGCAACGCGGGGCGCGGGCTGGTCTGCTTTCTCTTTTCCAACTGCCATCATCGCCGCTTCATCCTGAGAGATATACCCGCTGTCATACGCCTTGCGCGCGTTACCAATCTTCATCGTCAATACCTGTTGATCTCTCAGTTCCTCAGCCGCCCGTATCTCTGCGAATCGGATTACCACTTTCGCCGCTATGCCCTGACACTGGAGCGCGAGCGTGTACAACCTGCCGAGCATCGTTTCAGACAAGTGCTGTAAGGATTTCACGCCCGCTATATGAATTTCCCATTGCCTGTTGGCCTGCGTTTCGGTCGTGCTCTGATTGCTCGCCATCAAGATCGGCATGGTCTTGAGCGCCCTGATAGCGAGTCGCTCAAGGGCTTCGATCACACCTGCGAGCGCGCCCAGGGATTTGATATCGAGCGTACCGACGGGCGCGCCAATGTCGATTACATCGGTCGATACAAAGGCATCGTCAGGTTCGAGCTTTGCGTAGTGTTCCTCGACTTCAGCCCTGATACTATCGATCCACTTTTTGAAGTCCTCTTTGGAAAGCTGCTTCGCTTGTGGATAGCCTTCAACGAGCTTCTGTAGATCGATCGTAATGTGTAGGCGTGGATACCCTTGCTGGGCCACGACGCGCCGCAGGTCGTGAAGCATGCCCAGCAAAAAGAGAGTCGCAAAGAGCGCGGGCGAGCACATCGGCCGTCCGTAGGGAGAGTCGGACGCGGGGTCTATCGGCGTGTAGCGAATAGTCGGCCGATCAAACTCCACCCATTGACCTTTCTGCCATTGCCCTAATTGCCAGATACGGCCGCGCATCGGGTCTTCTTTTCTCTTGAAGCGCACGCACCATGGATCTGGCGTGACTAAATCAACAGGTTGTCGGCCGCTCTCATCGAGTACGAGTTCCGCGAGCATGGCCCCTCTCAGGAACGCTGAAAACATCAGCCGGTTGTAGACGATATCGACTGCGCCGTAATAGTCAGTGAGCAACGCTATGAATTCGTCGAGCGTGTCCTTGCCTCGCTTGAACGGCGTCGCGGAATTCGGCCGCGTGACCTTGATCTCCCAGCCCGGATTGCCGAGTCGCAAATAATCCCATAGCGCACGACTGACTTCGGGCGAGAGGTCGACGAGTAAGCTCATCAGTCGAGACGGGCTGATGCGGTCGAGGGTTTTGCCATCAAGTTTCAGCCTGCGCCATTCGTCCTCTGCGTTTTGGGGAGCCACCCATGTGGAGATCACGCCGCCGAAATAGCTATCGCCTTTGTCCATCGTCACGCGGCCGCCTGCAAAGGCGCGTGTGTGAGGGATGGCCAATGGCGCGCGGCTTTCCACTGGCGCGGGAGGGGCGGGGTATTCGGAGATTCCGAGGATGTTGTAGGGGCGTGGCATGATCAGGGATTCATCCAACCGCTTTTCGTTGAGCCGAGGCCGAGATAGCCTGAGATTACGGGCGCTGTGGAATACATCACACCGTAGCGACCACTGTCATAAGTATCGTCGCCGCCTTCGCCGTCTTCATTTGCGTCGACCTTGAGCACATCTTCAGGTCGGCGCGGATCGTGCTGCATTCCGGGCAGGCATTCGATTAGCTTTACGCAGAGATCCGAGATTTCCAGGCGGTGCGGGATGGGCGGATCGACCGAATCGTCGCCTAGAAGTTCGAGGAGTTCCCCCGCTCCATTTATGCGATCATCATTCGCAGGCTCAAGACGGATGCCGAGTTCTTCGTATTGGTCGGCAATCGTTTTTCCTTCCTTGTCCTTACCCTTCGCGAAGACATCGGCGCCAGCAACGAACGCATCGAGCCTGTTCAAGGTTACGCCATGACGCGCAAGCATATTTTCGATCGCGGGCGCGTGTCTGCGAGGCAGCCATCCGGCCTGGTAGTGCTCGTCTACGATATAAATTTTGCCTTCATTCCTGGTGAGCAAATAAACGACAGTCGGATGGGTGAACCCGTAATCCATCGAGCACCAAACCGGCCAGTGCGAAAGCAGTTCGAATTCTCCATGATTGAATACATGCTTTTCATGTCGCCAGTTAGTGAAGAACTGGCCGGCGGCGATCTCCATATCGCCATCTCGCCAGGCTTTCCTTTGCCAGCCCACGAGATCATCAAGGCTCTTTTGATAATCGGAATCGATGAAGCGATTGTCGCCCCGACGGGCGAAGATGAATCGAGTGTCAATCTCGTTCTCGTTTTTATAGGGCGTATAAAGAAGCTGCTTTATGTGAGCGTGACCGACGCCGCCGGGGTTGAAAGTGTAATAGGTCCGGGGTCTCCAGTTGGTTTTCGAGGTGCGCCGGCATGTCTTTATGTCCCTATGTTTTGCCGCGCTCAGTTGTGTGGCTTCTTCTATTAGGATGCCGTCATACTCAAGACCTAAATAATTATCGATATCGTTTTCGTGCTTGAAGTGGCCGAGTACGACGGTCGCGCCGGTATCGGTTAGCTCTATCACTCCCGACTGTGCCCGGTAATCATGGGCCACTCGCATAAGCAAGCGTCTGCGAAGATCGTTGAACGATTCCCGGACGGCCTTGCCGACCTTACGAACCCATAGGAACTTCAACCCTTCGATACGCTGGCAATCGTCGAGCATCACCTGTGCGACCGCCGCATGCGTCTTCGATTCGCCGCGCACACCGCCATAGCCTATCTCTGTAGGACCATCGGCCAGGTCGCACTCGCGCGCGGCTGAATGAAATTGAAGCTGCTTAGGCTGAGGCACGTAGCCGAAGCGCAGAAATCGTTCGAGCTGCTCGCGTGGCACAGCAGCAGCAACAGCAGCAGCAACAAGGCGGTCTGCCGGTTCAAAGGAAGATTTCCTTATATCAATCATCTTCGCGCTTGTCGCCATAGCCTCTGTCGAGAGCGTCAGCAATGCTGACAGGAATAGCGCCGCCGCCAGGACCGCTGAACTCATGTCGGTCCCGGTACTTGTCAGGCTTCGCGCCCTTGAGTAACAGCGTGAGAAGTGAGTCGGAATATACACGAATTTTCCCAACGAGCTTGCCGCCTTGATAGACCGGCTTGAGCACTCCCTTTTCGGCGCGCCTGCGAGCTTCGGATTCAAGCCAATCACCTGCCTCTTCGATTGCATCATCCCAGGATGCCCGAAATTCTTCATTGCTTTCTCTGTAGTAGTAAGCTGTTCGGCGGCTGATTTTGGCTTTCTTCGCGGACGCACTCACGTTCCCTGATTTTCGAAGATGCTCAAGGAATAATTCTTTCTGACTGTCGGTGATCGCATCGGACATAAAGAAACCGCATAAAATAAAGCCTGTTCATGTGTGAAAGTGTGAAAATGTTAAGCTGAAAAATCGCTCCCGCAGCCCCGCCCGAACAAGGCAATCGTAGCGCGCTACAGTTGCAACTCAACTCGAACGCCTGAGAGCACAGTCGCTCCCGGCGAGCCGAGAGTCCGCACGTCCTGATGTTGCGGTAGTATGCGCGCGACCATCACGCCCGTCTCGCCCTCGAAATCCCCGACAAGAGCATGGATCGCTCCTTGAAGGGCGATGCGTTTCTCTTGAATCTCTTTGATAGTCATGGTTAAAAATCCGCTTCCGCAACCCCCTGTGTGAGGATTGCGGAAGCTAGCTTGCTACCCAGAGAGGAGGATCGTCTGAGAAGAAGGATTTCGGCAACGGTTGCCGGTTCTTTCATGCGGACTACAGGAACTACGAACATGCAGACTATGAATCATCATGATAGTTTGCGAACTACTCCTGATGGCAGCGTTACGTTGAAGTTGCTCATGAACGCCATGAGCAACACCACTCGCGCGGCCGAATCGGCTCGTTGGAATATGCCCCGGAGTCCTTCGAAGGGACCTGCTATGACCTCGACTTCATCACCGGGCGCGAGGGCGGTGAGTTTCACGAATCCGCTTTTATCGATGCGACATAGGATCTCGTCAATAACCTCGTCGGGCACTATGACCGGTCCATCGCCAAATCCCACAAGCGCGCGAATATCCCATGTCTGTTTGATCGCATCCTGAAGAGAGGAAAGAGGCGCGAGGGCGAAACCATAGCCGGGGAAGAGGGGAGCGGGGATTCGATCTACTTTGAGGCAGCGAACGCGGGTGGTCAGGATGCGAGGAGCGAGCACATTTTCAGCTACACCTGAGAGCGCAACAGCAGCAGCAGCTTCACGGCGCGCGGGCGTGGTGTAGCAGTACCAGTTCGGTTGATCTGGATTTTGGGTATGCACGGCACTTATTGCCGGCGGGCAATTCAAGGTCATTTCGAGGGTAAGAGTTGCATGCGATAGGCGAGCGGGTCAATAGGGAAGTAAATTATAAGTGAACAGAATGGAATGGATTGGAATATAAGGCTATCCTGCGTCATCGGGATAGAGGCGTAAAACCCTGCCATCCTTTTCAATGCGTACCCCTTTCACCTTTCCCGCTTCGATCCATTTTTTAAGACAGGAGCGGGCCGTAGATGGCGCATGATAGTGAGTCGAAATTCCATCCACAAGCTCTTTGATCGTCAGGCCAGGGTTTCCAGTCACAGCATCACGCACGTTCATGCAGGTCTGCTGAAACGGGGTCCATCGTTTTCCTTCCGCGTTACCCGCCTCTGCAAAAATCTTTCGTTCCGGCACAAGGGCGGCTCTCAGCCTTTCGACATAAGCCTTTCTATGAAGCTTGGGCGCGAGAGTCTCTACGATGTCGGCTATACAGCCATAAGTGCTTACCTGAACCTCCTGATAGACCTCCCATCCCTGAGACCTGAGCCATAACACAACATACCTTGCGAGGGTGGTTTCCTTCATGCCTGCCTTATCCCTTGAAACTCCCTTATCGCCCGATGAGGTACGCGCAAATGCCGACGCTCGCCAAGCCCTATTTCCTTCGCCTGTAACGCGCCCGCCTTTATCAGGTTGCGCACATGCCGAGTCGAACAGTCGAGCAAAGCCGCCGTGTGTTCAAGCGTATGGTTGACCTGGCACTCCGGCCTGCACGCGGGCGGTTCAGGTTTGGATTGTCCGTTCTGTTTACTCAAAATATAAACCCCGAATACCTGAATCCTTGAAAGCCACTCATAACCATCTTATGGGGCGCTTTGACCACCGGCCCGGCCATGAGCATCCAGTGATTCGCCGTCCACCTACGGCCGCTCTCGAATATACGTTCTCCGCCCGGCTCGAAACCCACCAGGTTCACGCGATAACGCAGACGGTTGAGCGCGACGATGTAGACGTAGGGCACTTCGATTTTAGGCAGCCTGTGCATCGGGCATATCCAGACCACATCGTCTTGGTTGAGTTCATACCACTCGCGCACGAACTCGCGTAGAGACTTCTCCCTAAAGAAGACGAATGGGAATGTCCTGATGATCGCTACAGGTCGCTCGTCCATGCATCACTCCGTAATCTTCAAATACTCTTCTCCGCAACTCTCGCACATAGCCCTATTGCGCCCTGGAAAGAACAACACGCGCGCTCCGAATTCGATTAGAGCAGGGCATCCCCTGTGCAGACACGCTCTGCTTATGACCATCACTTCGGTCTGCCAGCCGCACAGTTCGCGCCTGAGCTTGAACCCCGCTGCTACGCGATGATCCGGGCAATAATCCTCATCAGGCTCTCTGTGCGCGCGACATCGGCCACAGATGCGTTTGTTGCACATCGCCCGGCCCGTGCCCGCACAAGTATCGCAGAGATAGGAGCGAGCGCCTTCAGGCACTTCCGCGCCCCTGTCCTGAATCTTCTTAACCCAATCGGGATGGACTCGCCCCTCGCCTTTGCACGTCTTACACTTCCCGCCAATTGGATAGTCGCACTGAGCGGCCGACCACCCCTTGCAAAACGAACATCGCTTCCGGGGCGCTCGCACGCCGCAGACGATGCCCGTCGATACAACCCTGTCGCCCTCGATCACGCGCACGGGCATGCAGCCGCTCCCGGAGTCGAGGATTTCGACGCGCTGCCCACCAGAGAGTTCGGCGTCTCGCGCAAGAGCCTCCGCGCGTTCACGGCGGACGGCTTCGATAATCGTCTCATCAGCCATACTCACTTCCTGTGCCTCCTTCGCCGTCTCTTCCTGCGCTCCAGCCTCTCGGCCCATATCCTGGCAATAGTCCGGATCGCGCGCTGGCCAGAACTTTCTTTCACCCATAAATTCCTCCAAAGGGCCACTGCCTGATGGCGCAACAGTGACCCATGCACTTTCGCCCCGTGACTCCTCGTTACCGACCACCAGGGCTAGGAACGGCCCTCGCCAAGCTCACTTCAACACCCTTCCCGGCTTCCGCTTGGGATAGTTCCGAAGAACATAGACGGTCGTGTGCCGCTTCATCCCTGTATATTGCGGAAACGCTCACCGGTACTGGCCTGACTAGCCGTCCCGACTCATCGTTGGGTATATCAATACCTCTTCCAGAATTCCGCGCCTGCCGCCGCCCCATCTGACGATCTCAGGGCCGAGCCATCCACTATCAACAGGTAGGCCCGTCGCAGCCTCTCGCACAGAAGACATGCTCACAAGGCGCTCGGTCTTCGTGCCCGCCATAGTGGTCATACAGAGCATGGCCTGACCGTCGCGAAATTCGAGGCGCGGGTTTTCAGTAGCGTTTTGGATTGGTGATAATAAGGCTTTGTTCACAATTCATCTCCCGAATGATTCCGTTGATACAATCAGCGCATATTCCGAGCTTGCCGATAGTCGTATAGAAACCATCACAGACCGAACGCTTTTTCTCTTCGCAGATTTCACATCGTCTCATTCTCTCTCCAATCTCGCCGCCTCGTTCCATAGCTCGACAGCGCACAGTAAATTCGCGCGGTCGCTCACAAGCCACTGGTTCAGCGACAGCACGGCTTTGTTGATTTCTTCGGCCTGCAATCGAGCCATTCCTTGCTGCCCTACCAAGCGCATCCGCGTCTCCTATCGCTTCGGCTCTCTGGTGTTGGCGCGGGGCAGGCCATCTATCCGGATATCGCTTTCGGCCATGTAGGTCTGGATAACGATATTGCGCGCGCTCAACGCATGTAGCTCGCGGTCGAGCAGGTCGAGGGTGGCGTTGTATTTTGCCTTGAAAGGCGATGACCTGCGCGACTTCGTAAATGGTCGCGGCCAGGTTAAGATGGGCTTGAATCTGTAATCCATCGTGATCATGGCTGTTTGCCTCTCGACGGCTTCACGACGGCGGTAATCTCCTCTTCGGTAATCGCCCTCGACCGCGCGCTCCCCGTCGCCTGATCGATGTAGGTTGCGAACTTCACGAGCGGCCCGCCCCCCAACATCCGCGCAAGATAATCGGCAGCAACAGCAGCAACAGCCTGATTGATCGTAAGAGACTGCGCGTTCGCGGCCATCAGTTCCGCGCAGCTAAGTTTGTGCCCGTTGCGCTCTTCATGCCTGGCCTTGAGCAGGTCGGGCGCTTGCAAGTGCGGGCCGGGCAAGCGCCCGCAGACTCGCTTCGAGACGAAGGCGTCCTTCAAATCGGCAACCGTTGCCGATGAGCCGAGCAACACCTGCCCGCTCTCATTCGCATTCCCGCAGTCGAGCCACCAGACTGAATGCGCGCCTTTGTTCTTTTTCAGTGTCGCGGCTATCGCCCTACGCGCGGCTGCGTTGTCGACGCAGCCGATGATGATCGACAGGCGATCCCATGTGCCGCTGATGATTTTCGGATCGAATCGCTCGACTCTGGCCGCGATTTCCATGCCCCAGGCAGCCCCGTAACGCTGCGCAAGCGTGAGAGCCTTCGGTCTTCCGATTTCAGCCGCGCAAAAATTCTGGCGAGGGATATTACCCGCTTCCACGGTATCCGGATCGATGAAAACGATGGAGATGTCGGGCCTCTGCTCGCGCATGACATAGACGAGGCGCGCGACCGCAGGGGCGAGCCACGAACCGGTTCCGCCACAGCCGATGAGATAGACGGCCGTCTTGTCCATCGCAGGCAGCAGCAGCCGGGCGGCGTGGGCGAAGGATGTATCGATAGACTTAGCCATTAACCCGGCCCTCCCCTCCGCATACCTCGCACTCTTCCGGTCTGATCATTCCCATCTGGACTGCCAGATTTGCGGGCGGCTCAAGCGCAGCCCAGTGGGTCCAGGGCGTGCGCTCGTCATCGTTTGCGACCAGGCCACAGCCGTCACAGTTCCCGCAAGGCACGCCGGTCACTTCCTGATTGCATATCCGCCCATCGTCGTCGAGTTTTATCAATTGCAAGTGCAGGCCGATTTTTTCAGCGACGCCGCGAAGCTTGAAGGAATGGGCGAGACAGATAACGCTCTCGTCCTTGCTTGGCCAGGTGTATCTATAGGCGGCTTTGTTTTCGCATGTGCTTATCATAGAACCTCCTCGTCAGCCCTCCTCAGTCCGTCGGGTATTTCAAAAACCCATGACGGATCGATCTCCCAAAAATAGCCATAACAACCCACGCGCATTCTGATCTCCGGCCTCGTCATCACGCGCCCAATCACCCCGTACAGCCTGAATCCCTGCTCGTCGCGATCATCCGTCGAGGAGAACCGCGCGCGCATGCTGTGATGGCTGTGTATCTCGATCAACGCGCGGGCGTGCGATGAATCAGGGCCGCTTGAGAGCGGTTTGCAATGCCCGCCGCCCTGCTCTTGTGGCGGCACGACGAGCGACCATCGGCCCTCTTCCCACAACAGGTGAAACAGGATTTCAAGCCCTTGCTCGGCTTCGATCTGCGAGCGTATCAGAATTCGCTCGACCAAATCGGCGGGCACGAGCGGGTAGTCACATTCGAACCTCGACTCAGACGTAGGCAGACCCCGGACCTCGGTCTCGGCTATGGAGAAGCAGACTTCCAGGCCGGGCTTTCGAGCGCGCAGGAAGAGACCGTTGCCCGCCATTACGTATTCATACAGCGCGGCCTCGACCGGCCAGCAAACGCCGGCGACAGGATGTACGATTTTATGAGCCACAAGCGGTTTACTCGTCATCGTCGCCATACTCAGCCTCACCCTCTCTCCGCGTCAGGCGCTCGATCATGCCCTCGACCGTAGACCCCGCTTTCACGAGATCGCCCGTCGGGTAGGTCTTCTCACGCGACCTTGCGACCGCGCGCAACTGCTCGCGCACGTCGTCCGTGTGCGCGCGGCTCTTGCCGTTTTTGTGATCCCCGTTAAACGGGGCTTCCCAAAACGTCTTCCAGGTTTGATCGAATCCGCCACGCGCCACGTCCGGGTGATGGCGACAGCCTGTCGGAACTCCCGCTCCGCTGCCGCCAGCTCGCCCTTACTCCGGAACAAGATGGCGAGGGCGGCGCGGCCGGTCGCGACGTCCCCATGCGAGTCGCCGAGCGCCTTGCGTCGCAGCGCGAGCGCCCGCCGCTGAAGCTGCTCGGCCTCTTCGTACTTGCCCTGCTCCCGGAGCACGCTGGCCAGGTTCCCCATGGTTATCAGCGTGCCCCTATGCTCCTCGCCGAGCGCCCGGGTGCGGTTCGCGAGGACCTCGCGGAAGCTGGCCTCCGCGCCGGGGAGGTCGCCTTGCTCGTATCGGAGCGTCGCCAGGTTGTTGAGGGCGACCAGCGTCTCGGGGTGGTCCGGCCCCACCAGCGCGCGCCACGACCCGATCGCCTCGAGGTACAGCGACTCGGCCTGCTGTGGACGGCCTTGCTTCAGGACGATCAACGCGAGATCGGTCAGCGAAGCGGCGACGTCCGGGTGCCCGCGAGGGTGCAGCCGGCGGCGGATCTCCAGGGCTTGCCGTTCGAGGCGCTCCGCCTCGTCATAGCGCGCCTGCTGGAGGCGGACCGACGCCAGGTCGAACAGTGCGCTCGCGAGCGCCGGATGCTCCGGGTCCACGAGCCGCTGATATATCGCGAGTGCCTGGCCGTACACGCTGTCCGCGGCGGCC
>JAKEHD010000534.1 GCA_022615215.1 Blastocatellia bacterium | reverse complement strand
TGGTCGGTCGATTCGGACGATGACCCGCGAACCGAACTCGCGGAGATAGAGACCTGCTCTTCGATGGATTCGCCGATGGATTACTGCCGCATCTCCGTTTACGCCCCTCCCGCGCCTCAGCCGGGCCTCCTGGAGCAGGCCGTAGGGGCAGCCGCCGGCGCGCTTGGATTCGGCGGCGAAGGAGGGGAAGAAGCCTTCTCCGTTCAGGTGCGAGGCCAGGCCATAAAGACCGGCGATCAGATAACCATAGAGCTTACGTCGGGCGACAAGTCTGCAAAAGTCATGACCGCAAACTTGCATTCCATTCGTTCGTCGTTCGAGCTGACTCAAATTATCGGAAGGAGCGGCGCGCAAAAACTTGCCGACGCGCGTCTCGATCAGGTCTACGAAAACCAGTCGCTCAAACAGATCGCAAACGACCTCGCATCTCAGGCGCAGGTCGACGCGGGCCAGATCGAACAGGGCAGCACTTATTCATACTTCGTCGCCGACCAATCAAAAAATCTCCTCCGGCAGATTCGCGAACTTGCAGCGCGAGACGGGCTGGACGCTTATTTCGACGCGGATAATAAATTGACCTTGAAGAAATTCAACAAATCGAGCGCAGATCATACCTTCTACTTCGGCATAGATATTTTCGATCTACAGATATTCAACCGGAAGGCGGCAACCGAGCACATACTGGTCTACGGCGAAAGCCCCGCAAGCAATCAAGGCTCGGACACCTGGCACTGGATTGCAAAAGACCTGACGCCGTTTCGAAGCGAGGTGGGGCAGGGAGTAAAGACTCTGGGCATTCAAGACGGTGCGGTCAGAACCAAAGACGCTGCCGATAATCTCGCCACGTCGAAATTCGGAGCCATCAAAGACCAGTCGGTTCGCGGGCGTATGAAGACGCTCGGAAATCCGAAAGTGAAGATCGGGGATGCAATCGAAATCAAAAACGCGACGAAGCCGGAGTTGAACGGGCTGTTCAAAGTCATATCGGTGCGGCACGTCTTCAATAAACGTGAAGGCTACCTGACCTTCATAACATTCACGGGATTAGGCGGGGCCGAGAAAGCGGGCGGCCTTTTAGGCGGACTTGGGGGAGCTTTGGGATTATGAGCGACGCAATAACGATGATACAGGCGGTCGTGCGCGATCAATTGCAAGCATTCAAAACCGCAGACCTCGGCGTCGTCACAGAGGTCTATTCGCACGAGAGCGCCTCGGATAAAAACAACTATGAGTGCGACGTGCGGCTGCGAGACTCGGGGCTTGAGTTGAAACGCGTTGCGGTCAGCACGCAGAGGATCGGCAGCGCGGCCATACCGAATAAAGACGATCTCGTGATCGTTCAATACCTGCACGGAGACATTCATTCGGCCATTATCACAGGGCGCGTCTACAACGACACGGATCGGCCGCCCGAAGCCAAAGCTCACGAGTTCGTCTACATCTCGCCCGACAGCGCCGAGCAGGGGATTCGCCGCATCTACCTGGAATTTCCCAAAGGAAACAAGCTCCTGCTCGACGATGATAAATGCGTCCTGGAGATGGGCAAGACGAAACTGACGATAAACAACGATGGCGACGTAGTCGTGGAGTCGAACGCGAAACTCACGATCGATGCGAAATCGGATGCGGCGATCAAAGTGCAGGGCAATCTGGAATTGAATGCATCGGGCGATGTGACGCTCGAAGGCAACAATGTTTCGATCAAAGCCAAAGCGAACGCCTCGCTTGAAGCAACCGCCGCCACGACCGTGAAAGGCGCGAGCGTGAAGGTCGCAGGGAAGATCGATTTCTCGGCGGCTTGAGGAAAGTGAAAAGCCTGTAAGGGCGACGCTCTGAGGAAAAGAGTCTTCCTTTTGTGGTCGCCCCTCGCTGACCGGCAATCGTTGGTCGGCATTCAGAGTTTTTCAGAATAGGGGTTGAAAAAGATGCCGGGTCCGCCAGTAACGATAGGATGCTCTGTGGTAGTAACTCCGGGCATGGCCGGGCCGCCCGATAGCGGGACCATAACCATGATCCCGCCCGGCGGCCCTACATCCGGCGGGATGCCTCTGGCTATGACAGGCTCTCTATGCACGATGATCAATTCCGTGTCGGGCGTGCCTTATCCATTACCAATCGGGCCTCTCTCTCCGAGCCAGGCGAGGATAAACGGGCAACCGCTTGTCAGGGTCGGGGACGCGATTCCATCGGGTCCGGGAGTGATGACGATACTCGGGCCGCCCGCCGCGCCCTTTATCACAGATGCTACCGCGTGAAGCAAGGACGAAAAGATATGGGAAACGGAGACTTCCTGGGAAAAGATTTAGACCTCGGCTTCATAGCCGATGAAGAAGGGCGTATCTTTGCAGGGCCTTACTCGCACCTCGACCTGCAAGCCCGCCTTCGCGAAGACGTAACCCCGCGCGCGATAGACCTCGGCGTGATCGCAGGAAAGGCCAACCTCGTCCAGAGCTTGATCCTGCGATTGAAGACCGAGCAGGGCGAACTCTCTGCGCTCGGCCATCCCAGATACGGCTCCCGTCACCATCAACTCATAGGAGAACCGAACACGGAGACAAATCGAAACCTCATCAAGCTCTACGTGCTCGAATGCCTGCGCCAGGAAAGGCGCATCGAAGAAGTCCGGAAGATCGACGTGAAACCGGGCGAGGGACGACAGAACCGCGACAAGGTCGATATAACGGTCACAGTCAAAATGAAATCGCTGCCCGACCCGTTGAGTTTCGTCGTCCCCTTCTCTTTCGAGGGACCATTGGAATGACTTTCGTGGCCGAACCTTATGAGCGATTCGTCGATGACCTGCTCACCTCTCTCACAGGGGGTGTGACAAGAGAAGAGCATCGCTTCACGGGAATCGAGGAATCTTACAGCCTGGCTTCTCCGGGAGTGATCGCCGCAAGCGTGAAGGTCTTCGGGCAGCGCCAGGGGCGGGGCGTCCTCTTCGAAGGCGGAATCGATTACATATACGACGCGGAGCAGGAAGCCATACGGTGGAAGAGCGATGGAAGATTGCCCGACGATCAGAGCTATTTCTATCTGAGTTACTACCTGCAAGAGGGCCGGCCCAGACTTACGGATCGCAATCCCGGCAGCGTGACCACTACTCTGGCCGAGTCCTTCGCAAGGGAGCTCGCCGTCCTCCACAAGCAGATGCAGATGATTTACGAATCGGCTTTCGTCGACCTTGCCGCAGGGAATTCGCTCGATCACATAGCCGCCTTGCTTGCGCTCGACCGGAAAGATGCGAGGTTCGCGGGCGGAGAAGCCCTCTTCAAACGCGGCACGCCCGCCCCCGGCGACATAACCATTCCGGCCGGCACGCTCGTTTCCACAGATCAGGGCCAGAACTTCGAGACCACCGACAAGCGCACCCTTAGAAAAGGTCAGCTATCGGTCGTAGCGCCCGTAAGCGCGCAGGTCGAGGGACCCGATGGACGTGTCGAAGCCGGGGCTATCAAGAATATCAATCGCCCGATCTTCGGCATAGAGTCTGTAATAAATGAAGGGGCGACTTTTTTCGCCACACAGAAAGAGACCGATGAAGAGCTGCGTCGGCGCATAAAAGGGACACTTGAGCGGGCGGGCAAGGCGACGCTCAACGCCATCAAATTCAGCCTCATCGAAGAGATACCCGGCATCAACGAAGGCAATGTTCAGGTCAGCGAAACCGCCGACGTGCCTGGCAAGGTCGAGGTCAAATTCGGGCTTGGAGAGGCTGTGGCCCCGGAGCTTGTGAGGCGCATCGAAGAGTCGATCTTCAATTCAAGGGCCGCGGGCGTCAGGGTCGTTCACAACCTGCCCACTCGCACCAGGTCCGCAATCGCTCAGGGGACGGGACCGGGCGGGGGAGTGATCCCTCGCGAAGAGGTTGTCTCTCGCTTCGATGAGAAGGGCGAGCCGCAGGAAGCCATACATCTGCCCGCAAATATCATTAGCAAAATGCCCGAAGGCGTCCTCAATCTGCAAATAGAAGTCCTCGTGCAACTGACCGAGAAAAACATTTCGGCATCGCAAAAAGAGAACATCGAAGACGACATTCGCGACCGTGTGATCGCATACATCGACGCGCTGCCAATGGGCGCCGGCCTGGTCTATAACAAACTCCTCGGACGCATAGTCGAGTCTGAGGAGATAAGAGACGCACTCCTCCTCGTTCGCTCCGCGCCGGTTGCAGGCGTAGATGCCTACGACATCTTTAAATCGAATCTCGCCACAGACGGGCGCAAAGCGAAGGTGGAGAGGCAGCGCGTATTCGTCGGGCTGATGGGAGAGTCGGTCTTCTTGGACGTGCTCGTGAAGCTCGAATCGGGACCGCAATCTGATGGCTCTGGAAAAGTCACTCAAGAGACAGACGCCGCAATCAGAGGCGCTATCGAGAGCGCGTTGACCGCAGCGCGAACCGATCTTTCAAAGACCGCTCTGAGAGAAGCCATAAGCGCCG
>JAKEHD010000533.1 GCA_022615215.1 Blastocatellia bacterium | reverse complement strand
GTGACGTCGGGGCCCAGGTTCCTCTACCTCTGGTGGCCCTGACCTTCTTCCGCCCTCGGCGCGAAGCCGTCGCACTGGTGCACGGGAAGCCTGGGATACTTAACCACATATCACACTGATTTCACGTATATATAGAAGAAATAATTTTGTGTTTGTAGATGGCTCTGCCTTCCACTGTGTTATCTGTGGTTCAGTAGCCCGACCGTGAGGGAGGGCTCCCTGATAGCTGATAGCTGATAGCTGATACAGGACAGTTCTACGCAATCGAGGAGAAACGATGGACACTCTATGGCAAGACTTACGATTCAGCCTTCGCCGACTGGCGGCAAACCCTGGCTTCACGGCTGTGGCAGTGCTGACGCTCGCGCTCGGCATAGGCGCAAACACCGCTATCTTCAGTCTCATAAACGGCGCGCTCATAAGGTCTCTGCCATACCCTGACGCAGACCGAATCGCGCACATCGCGTGGCTGTCGCCATCGGGCGGAAACTCGGCCATCTCGATAAGGCAGTTCTCTTTCCTAAAAGAGAACTGCCGCTCCTTCGAAGCTGCGACGGCTTACTCCTACCCCTCGAACTTCAATTTGTGGACGGGGTCGCAATCGGCGTCGGTTCAAGGGCTGGCCGCTTCGGAAGACATTTTTCGCGTGCTCGGAGTCTCGCTCTTTCGCGGGCGCGCGTTCCTGCCCGAAGAGAACCGGCCCGACGCGGCGGGCGCGGTCATCTTGAGTTACGATCTATGGCAAAACTACTTCGGCGGTGATGAAGCGATACTCGGACGCGGCATCGAGTTGAACAGTCAGCGATATACTGTGGTCGGCATCCTTCCGCAGGAGTTCAAGTTCTCTCCTCAAGCCGAAGTGTGGTTCCCTCTGCTGCCTGTGCATTCGACCGATACGGGACCGAACTTCGAGATGCTCGCGCGGCTGAAGCCGGGCATCGCTCTCAGTCAGGCGCAATCTGAAACCGATTCTGCGGTGGCGGCGTTTCGCGAGCAGTTCCCCGATCATACGGGAAGAGATTTTCGCGGAGCGCAACTCACCGAGTATCAGAGATGGCTAGTCGGTGACGTGCGCACGAGCCTGTTGATACTCTTAGGAGCAGTAGGGCTTGTGCTCATAATAGCCTGCGGGAACGTCGCGAATCTTTTGCTCGCGCGCGCAACTCTTCGAGAAAGAGAGATGGCCGTGCGTGCGGCGCTCGGAGCGAGCAGGCTCCGTATACTGCGCCTTATGATAACCGAAAGCCTCGCGCTCGCAACGCTCGGAGGAGCCGGAGGATTGCTTGCGGCCTACTGGATCACGGACGCCTTGCTTGCGATCAACCCGGATAACACGCAACTCTCCGACGCAGGCCGCCTGGATTTCCGCGTCCTGACGTTCGCTCTGGGAATATCAATTCTTACAGGAATCGCTATCGGGTTCGTATCTTCATTAAAGACCTCAAGTATCGACCTGAGCGGCGCGCTCAAAGAAGGCGGGCGCGCGGGTTCCGCGCCCGTGCGCCATCGCGTGCGCAGCGCGCTCATAATCGGCGAAGTGGCGCTTTCACTCGTTCTGCTCGCGGGCGCGGCTTTGCTCATAAGGAGCCTGTTCGAATTGCGGTCTGTCAGGCTCGGTTTCGACCCGCAAAACGTATGGGCGATTCGGATGTCGCTTCCGCCCGAAAAGTACAAGACCTCGGCCGAAGTGTGGAGCTTCGAGCGAGAGGTTATCGAACGACTCAAGGGACTGCCGGGAGTGAGGTCCGTCGCCTGCGGATCGAGCCTGCCTCCTGGGCGGGGCCTGAGAAGCGGCATCCGCATAAAAGAGAATCGCGACACGGTTCAGTTCTGGGCGGTGAGTCCCGATTTCTTCGAGGTGATGGGCATCCCCATTCGCGCCGGGCGGTCTTTTTCCGAAGCCGACACCAAAGGGTCAGTTCCGGTGATGATAATAAACGAGGCGCTCGCTCGAAAGCACTGGCAGGGCGAGTCTCCTCTGGGCGACGATAAATGGTGCTCGCGGGGACCGTGCCAGCAGATAGTGGGCGTCGTCGGGGATGTGAAGATGCTCGGACTGAAAGAGAACGACCCGCCCGTAATATTCTTTCCGCAATCGCAGGCCTCCGACGGCATGACTCAGTATTCGAGCCGGGTCTTTCCGGCAAGCTTCGTCATCAGAAGCGACGCCTCTATCGATCTCGCCGCCGTAAAAAAGGTCTTGAGCGAAATCGATCCCTCTCAGCCCATCATCAGGTTTCAGCCCATGACGCAGGCGGTGAGCGACTCGATAGCTTCCGACCGTTTCTACACTCTGCTGATAAGCAGCTTCGCGGCCCTTGCGCTCGCGCTCACGCTGGTGGGACTCTACGGAGTCATGTCTTATCTGGTCAGCCAGCGCACGCGCGAGATAGGCATACGCATAGCTTTAGGCGCGCAAACGGGCGACGTGCTGAAGATTATCGTCCGACAGGGCGCGCTCCTTGCGGTGATTGGCATCGCCATAGGTCTTGTCGCGGCCCTTGCGTTGACGCGACTGATCGAGAGCCTCCTTTTCGGAGTGAGCGCGCACGACCCTGCTATTTTCGCTATCGCTTCGGCACTACTCTTTGCGGTCGCTCTCGCAGCCTGCTATATCCCCGCGCGGCGTGCGGCGCGCGTTGATCCTATGGTGGCGCTACGGTATGAATAATCAGTGGTCAGTGGTCCGGTCGCGCTTGCGCCACCGCGGGGCGCCGAACCCGTGTGGGTGTCGAGCGCCGAGGAGATGTATCGCGAGGTGATGTCGCGGGCGCCTCACTGCGATGTTCTGGTAGCCGCGGCCGCGGTC
>JAKEHD010000532.1 GCA_022615215.1 Blastocatellia bacterium | reverse complement strand
TCTGATAGCTGACGGCTGATAGCTGATAGCTGACGGCTGATAGCTGACGGCTGATTACTTCTCCATGCGCTCGGCCATCTCATCCATGATCTGGCGTTCGGTCACATCCCGCCAGCAATGGCCTCCGCCTGGGCCGTAGGTGATCTTTCCTTCGTAGGGCGGGTCCGCTCTCTTCAGGAACTCATCGAGCAGGTGGACCGCGTTGTTGAGAAAGTAATTATCCGCTTCTCCTATCCATATCCGAATCTTTCCGCGAAGCTTAGGTCCGAGCGTCTTCCAGTTCTCTTCCATGACCATTCGCAGGTCGTACCGCTTCCAGTGCTCGATCACCTTTTTGTCTATCTCGCCGGTCTTCGGGTTCCAAAGCGGCATGGGGCGGCCGTCCGCGCCGCGAGGGCCATAGACTGCATTCCAAGCGCCCCACTGCTGGCCCGACATGGCCCAGTTGTCGCCCGCGCCCATCACATTTTCCATCTGGCATTCGTGGCGAATGGTAAATCGCGTGTCGCCGTCGAGGTCGCGGGCGCTCGGGCGCTCGAACCCGTGCTCGTTTACGTAAGCATTCCGGTCGCGGTAGATATTTATGAGTTGAAAGGCGCGAAAGTCAACCCCGTCCGGGCAGTAAGCCCACGCGCCGTTGAAGTAGTCGGGATAGAAGACCTGAAGCGCGAGCGCAACCCATCCGCCCGTAGACCCTCCATCGAGCACACGGGCGTGGGGCGAGCCTGTGGCGCGGTACTTCTGCTCGACATAAGGTATCAGTTCCTGAGTCACCGCATCGCCGTAAGGACCGTTGTTTTCGGAGTTGACCTGATAGCAATCGCCGTAAGGGCCGTCTCCGTCGAGGTGCAGGAGAATCATTCGCGGCGCATCGTCGGCAATCCACATCGCACGGAATTGCGAGCGGTCGGCCATCATCGCTTGAACGGCGGTGTAACGCTCGCCGTAGCCGCCTATCCGGACACGTAACGGATATTTGCGCGAAGGGTCCGCGTCGAAGCCGCGAGGCAGGATTACGCCCGCGCGCAGGTATATGGGTCGGCCGTGAAAACGGCTCAGGATGTCTGAGCGCAGCTTGACGTATTTCACGTATTCGGTTTCGGCGGGCAACTTTTCATCCGGCACTTTCTCGGTCAACTCAAGCTTGATTGCTCGGTCGGCAGAAACGTCGAGATGCACTTTTTGAACTTTGCTGTAGAGATTGCCGGGCGCATTCACGGATTTCAGGTCTACGTTCGAATCGAAGAGCGCCTGAACGAAGTAATCGCCTGCGGGCAATTCGGAGAGGTCTTCGATAGGAAAGATCGCATTGCTGCGGTCTATGCGAATCGCGGAGCCGGGCGCGAAGTCTTTCACATCGCGCGCAAGGACGGGCGGCGCGTCTTTGCCCGTGTTGCCTATAGCAAGCCTCGGCTCTGACTGCTGCCTCGCGCCGATTATTATAAAGAGCCGTCCGCTTTGCGGGCTTGAGATCAGTCCCTTAGCGACGGTGACTTCGAATCGCAACCGGGCAGGCTTTGATGAAGGGTTGTTATCTGATTTCTGGTTTATCGAACGGCCGGACCTGACCGCGCTCATTGAAAGAATAGCAAGCACAATCGGCAGGAGTGTGAGAGCTAAGGATTTTTTCATTAATGTTCCTCACGGCATAATCAATTCGGAAAGTATCTTGACATTGAACGAAGGGACAGCCCTGAAGGCCCGATCGTTAGTCAGAAATGAATCACAGCCCTGCGCAGACGCTGTGGCAAGATGAATGGCATCTGGCAACTTCAAATTGCTTGACGCGCGAATTTGCGCGGCTTCTTCCAAAATACTTCTGCTGATCGGAACAACACTCAAAGCGGCCGTAGAGCGCAAGAAATAGCGATAGGCATTCACCAGCATTTCATTTTGATCCTGCTTTGGTTTCACTAAAACCTCCGCGATGGTCAATTCGCTCGTTGCAGCAACGATATCGCCGGAATCCATTGCATCGAGTATGGCTTGTATCGAGGCGGCATAAAGCTCATAGCCTTCGATCGCGTAAACTATGATATTGGTGTCGAGGTACACTTTGCGGCCGAGGATTGGACTCATTGCTCCCATGAATCTCGCTCCCGTCGTATGAAATCATCGGCCTCCTGGGGCGTCGTATAACTCCCTCGTCCCGAACCGAAAAGCGAGGCATAAGAGGGGGGCTGTTCTCCAGCGCGCACGATCACTATGACTTCAGCCTCTGCTCCCGCAGGCAGTTCATCCGAACGGATTTCTATGTGACCGCCGGGCTGAATGATGACTGTTTTGCGAAGAACCTGTTCCATGATGATCTCCTATTAATTATGCGAAGAGCCTGTCTATTCAATGCGGACCATCGCCGTGGGGTCCATCATCTCGATCAGCGCCCGAAGCGCGTTCTTCACCGAGTCCGCGTTCTTCGATTCCAGCGTGATCTTCACTCGATATTCTTCGCTTGTGTAATTGGGGTACGAGCCGATCTCGACATCCGCGTGCAGAGCGACGACCCGGTCGAGTCGCGGAGCTATGTCGAATTCGTCTTCGCGTGTGTAAACGATAGAGGTATGGAACGGCTCGGCGCGGAACCGCTCGCGTATGGCTTCGAACTTTTTGCGAAAGAGTTCGGGCACCCCCGGCAGTATGTATACGTTTTCGGTCGCAAGCACAGGCCAGCGCAAGCCCTCTTCGCGGACGAGGTGAGAGCCATCGGGCGTGTCGGCCATTCGCATTCGGGCTTCGTCGGCCTCGTCTCCGAAATATCCGCGAATCATATCGGCAAGCTCCGGGTTGCGGACAATGGCGCGGCCGAAAGCGCGGGCTATACCTTCTATGGTCAGATCATCGTGCGTGGGTCCGACCCCGCCCGATGTGAATACATAGTCGAAACGTGAAGAGCACTCGCGCACCGCTGCGGCTATGTCGTCGAGTTCGTCCGGTATGACGACTATGCGGCGCAGGGCCACCCCTAAACTGTGAAGTTCGCCGATCAGGAAGCGAGCGTTTTCATCCTGAGATTTGCCTGTGAGAATCTCGTTCCCGATCACAACTATGGCCGCCGTCTTCTGTCGCATAGTTGACATATTAGCTTTCTATCGCAAGCGGCGGCAATAGCTTTGCTCGCGGAAAAGATCGAAAAGATCGGATTGCCTCATCGTAGGGGTGCGGTTCTCAAAAATCGGTCGTAATCCTCCCAACTGCCGTTGAACTAAGCGCTACGCGCAGATGTGTGCTGTCATCACTTGATTGATCTCGATCATTCTCCCACCGAAT